>CAZZDX010000025.1:0-17579 GCA_964653185.1 uncultured Bacteroidales bacterium | reverse complement strand
TTTTAGTTTATTTCATATCAAAATTATTATATTTTATTATATTTTTAATTTTTTATACTTTATTTTTAAAAAAAGTATATTTTTGCAAAAATTTTAATAAAAAACATTAAAAATGTATTGGACATTAGAAATGGCATCAAAATTAGAAGATGCTCCTTGGCCTGCAACAAAGGACGAATTAATTGATTACAGTATCAGGTCTTGCCTGCCTTCTGTAATTATAGAAAATCTAAGAGAAATTGAGGATGAAGGAGAATCTTATGAAAGTATAAAAAATATATGGCCCGACTATCCAACAAAAGACGATTTCTTTTTTAATGAAGATGAATATTAATCTTTACTATAGGGGACTTCTATTAAAAAGGCGTAATCTGTTACTCTTATTTTTTTAACACTTTCTAAAAATTAGCAAATTTTTACAGATTGATATTGTAAAGCAATCAGGCACATTAACCAATTGCCTGATATGATAGTTCTATGTCTAAGCCAACTGCCTGATAATAATCTTGATAGCAAATTAATCCAAAAATTATTATAAAATATTATATACATTATTTTTTTAATGTATTTTTGTGCTATTAAAAAATCTTATCTTTTACCTTTTTAGCAAGAAATAATAAATATAATACTAACAAAAAATCATTTAGCATGCTAAAATTCTTAAAAAAAATTTTGGGGACAAAAGCGGAACGAGATATGAGAGAACTTAATCCCATACTAGAAAAAATTAACAATTCGTATGAAACTATATCACAACTTACTAATGATCAACTGAGAGATAAAACAATTGAATTTAAAAATCATATTGCTTCTCATGTTTCAGAACAAGAAACTCAAATAAAAAAACTAAAAGAAAAAATTGACCCTAACTCTGAATCTGAAATTAGTATTGAAGAAAAAGAAAAAATATATAAAGAAATAGAAGAACTTGAAAAACTAATCATAGAAAAAAATGAAGAGACCCTTAACAAAATTCTTTCCGAGGCATTTAATGTTGTAAAAGAAACAGCAAAACGATTTAAAGAAAACAAAATTATTGAGGTTACTGCTACACAAATGGACCGTGACCTTGCAGCAAAATATTCCAATGTTGAAATATCTGATGACAAAGCATATTATCATAATAGCTGGCTTGCAGGAGGAAATACTATAACATGGGATATGGTTCATTATGATGTTCAGCTTATTGGCGGGGTTGTCCTTCATCAAGGTAAAATTGCTGAGATGTCAACAGGAGAAGGTAAAACACTAGTCGCTACTCTTCCTGTATATCTTAATGCCCTTACAGGCAAAGGCGTACATATTGTTACTGTTAATGACTACCTGGCAAAACGCGATTCTGAATGGATGGGCGTTTTACTTCAGTTCCTTGGACTTACTATTGACTGTATAGATAGACACGAACCAAATTCCGAAGAAAGAAGAAAATCATATCTTGCTGACGTTACTTATGGCACTAATAATGAATTTGGCTTTGACTATCTGCGGGATAATATGGCACGAAATCCTGAAGAATTAGTCCAGCGCAAACTTAACTATGCTATTGTTGATGAAGTGGACTCTGTCCTTATTGATGATGCCCGCACACCTCTAATAATCTCCGGACCAACTCCAAAAGGAGAAAAACACGAATTTGATGATTTTAAACCTATAGTAGAAAAAATATATAACATCCAAAAAAATTTCGTTACTTCTATACTCTCAGAATCAAAAAAGTTAATAAAAGATGGAGAAAACGAAAAAGATGTTAAAAAAGGGAATATATTACTCCTAAGATCCTTTCATGGATTACCTAAAAATAAAGCATTAATTAAATTTTTGAGCGAACCGGGAATAAAAGCACAAATGTTAAAAACAGAAGCATTCTATATGGCAGAACAAAATAAAAATATGCACATTATAGATGATGAACTGTTTTTTGTTATTGATGAAAAAGACAATAGTATAGAACTAACTGATAAAGGTTATGACTTTATCTCTTCTTTCTCTAATGAACCTAATTTTTTTGTCTTACCTAATATTGGAGAAGAAATTGCAGAATTGGAAAATTCAAACTTATCTGAAAAAGAAAAATTAGAAAAGAAAAATAAACTCTTACAGGATTATTCTATAAAATCTGAAAGAGTTCATACTGTCAATCAACTGCTGAAAGCTTATACACTTTTTAATAAAGATGATGAATATATTATTATTGATAATAAAATTAAACTTGTTGATGAACAAACAGGACGTGTAATGGAAGGAAGAAGATATTCAGATGGACTTCATCAAGCTATTGAAGCAAAAGAAAATGTTAAAGTAGAAGCATCCACACAGACATACGCAACTGTAACACTACAAAATTACTTCAGAATGTATAATAAATTGGCAGGAATGACAGGAACAGCAGAGACAGAAGCAGGAGAACTCTGGGATATCTATAAATTAGATGTTGTTGTTATACCTACTAATGAACCTGTTATAAGAAGTGATAGAGAAGATTTGGTATATAAGACAAAAAGAGAAAAATATAACGCTGTTATAGAAGAAATTGCAAATCTTGTAAACAATAATCGTCCTGCATTAGTTGGTACAACTTCTGTTGAGATATCGGAACTGTTGAGCAAGATGCTTAATTTAAGAAAGATTAAACATAATGTTCTTAATGCAAAATTACATCAAAGAGAGGCAATAATTGTTGCAGAAGCAGGAATGCCTAAGACCGTTACAATAGCAACTAATATGGCTGGTAGAGGAACAGATATAAAACTTGGACAAGGCGTTCCTGAGGCAGGTGGTCTTGCTATAATAGGCACTGAACGACATGAATCACGTCGGGTGGATAGGCAGCTAAGAGGACGTTCAGGACGACAAGGAGACGCAGGAACTTCCCAGTTCTTTGTTAGCATGGAAGATAATCTGATGCGACTGTTCGGCTCTGACAGAATAGCTAAAATGATGGACCGACTTGGACTAAAAGAAGGGGAAGTTATACAGCATTCTATGATTACAAAATCTATTGAACGGGCACAAAAAAAAGTAGAAGAAAATAACTTCGGTATTCGTAAACGATTACTTGAATATGATGATGTTATGAACTCCCAAAGAGAAGTAATATATAAAAGAAGACGACATGCTCTGCATGGAGACCACTTATCTATTGATATTGCAAATACTATGTATGATGTCTGCGACCAAATAATTAATGAATATCAGGAAACAAGATATTTCGACGGTTTTAAATTAGAACTAATAAGCACTTTTGGTATTGACTCTCCTTTTTCTGAAAAAGAATTCTTGTCATTTAATCCTGATAAAATGATAGAGACGCTTTATGATATTATTTATAAGTCATATAAGCAAAAATCAAAAATTATATCAGAACAAACATATCCTATTATAGAAGATGTATATGAAAACAGTAATGTACGATACGAAAATATTGCTATCCCAATTACTGATGGAGTTAAGACCCTGCAAGTATTAACAAACCTTAAGCAGGCATATAAAACAAAAGGTAAAGAAGTAATGACTGCCATTGAAAAAGGTATTACACTTGCAATTATTGACAATTTATGGAAAGAGCATCTCCGTGAAATGGATGATTTGAAACAATCTGTCCAAAATGCTACTTATGAACAAAAAGACCCGCTATTAATATACAAATTTGAGTCCTTTGAATTATTTACAAAAATGCTTAAAGAAATAAACAAAGAAATAACTTCGTTTATTGTAAAAGGGAATCTTCCTCTCCGCTCTGCCGAAGATGTTAAAGAAGCCAAAAAGCCGGAAAGAACAGATATGGATAAATTAGAGACAGGAAGATCTGAATTAGGTTCTATAAGAGATACAAGAGCACAACAAAAAGTACAACCTGTTCATGTTGAAAAAAAAGTAGGTCGCAACGACCTTTGCCCTTGTGGAAGCGGTAAAAAATATAAAGATTGCCACGGAAAATAGCCCTAATGCCAACAAAGACAAATATTTTTTTACAAACCTTAAATCATAATACAAATAAAACTGAAATAGAAATGGCGATAGAACAGCAAAACAATGATATATGAATTACAGATTACGGATTATAAATTATGAATTATGTGCTTTGAACATTGAACTTGGAATTGAAAACCGGAGATAGAAAACTAAAAATTTGTCCGCATTAAGCAAATTATTTTTTTACTAAAAACCTGATTTTCAATGATTTATATATTAAAAACAAAAAGTATAAACAAAACAGATGATTCTGTTCAAATAAGAGATGTTAATTTTACATTAATTGGATATTTTAATTTTAAAAATATTGACAAAGCTTTGGCTAACTGTGGTTTGTCAGATAAAAAAGAAATTATTACTAAAACAATTAAAACTTTAAAATATGGAAAGATTAAAAAATTGGAAATATAAAAATGCTATTAAAGATTAGCAGATTAAAATATTAAAACTATACCTTAAACAGTTAAAATTTCAAGTTTACAAAATCCTAACAATATAACAAAAATTAATACTTAAATTCTCCAAATTCATTTTTAATTAAAAGAGATTTTTTTGTAGCTTTTTCACAATGACCTATAATTTGTGCATTGACATTAAATTTTTTTGATATGTTTATTATATCCTGAGCAATATCTTTAGGAATATATAATTCCATTCTATGTCCCATATTAAACACCTTATACATTTCCTGCCAACCGGTATTTGATTGTTCTTTAATCAGTTTAAACAAAGGAGGAATAGGAAACATATTATCTTTTACTATATGCAAATCATTAACAAAATTTAAAACTTTTGTCTGTGCACCTCCGCTGCAATGTATTATTCCATGAATTTGACTATGATAATATTTTAATATCTCTTTTATAATCGGAGCATAAGTTCTTGTTGGTGATAGCACCAATTTCCCAATATTGATATTAATATCATTAGAATTAAGTTTTTCTGTAAGATTTTTATTTCCTGAATATACTAATTCAGATGGAATAGCATGGTCATAGCTTTCAGGATATTTTTTTGCATTGCTGTTGCAGAATATATCATGTCGGGCAGAAGTTAATCCATTACTTCCAATGCCTCCGTTATATTCTTTTTCATAAGTTGCTTGTCCAAACGAAGATAAACCGACAATAACATCTTTATCTTTAATATTGTTTGAAATAATATCAGAACGTTTCATTCTGCAAATCACAGTAGAATCTACTACAATTGTTCTTACCAGGTCTCCTATATCAGCGGTCTCACCACCGGTAGAATAAATATTTATCCCAAGATTTCTCATCTCTTGTAAAAATTTTTCTGTCCCGTTAATAATTGCAGATATGATTTTACCGGGAATAAGATTTTTATTTCTGCATATAGTTGATGAAAGCAATATATTATCAGTTGCACCGATACAAAGCAGGTCGTCAAGATTCATAACAACAGCATCCTGTGCTATTCCTTGCCATACAGATAAGTCACCTGTTTCTTTCCAGTATATATAAGCTAATGAAGATTTTGTCCCTGCTCCGTCAGCATGCATAATATTACAATACTTATCATCACTACCAAGATAATCAGAAGTTATTTTACAGAAGGCATTAGGGAATAAACCTTTATCTATATCTTTGATAGCATTGTGCACATCTTCTTTTGATGCTGAAACACCTCTTAAATTATATTTTAATTTGTTTTCCATAGGAATTTAATACTATTAAAAAATATTATTTTTTATGATTTTACTGGTATTTTAATGGATAAATACGGGTCAGGCATTTGTTCCGATAAATATCCCGATAAATGCTGAATTTACAACGGAATTTGTAATCAGTAGCCGAATCAGGCGACTGCCTGACCTGATTGCTAAATTACATTTTTCTATTAAATTTGTGATATAACCATAAATAAAAAGCCCTGTCAATCAACAGGGCTTTTTATTATAGTATTTTAATAATAATTTTTATACCAGTTAAATTTTTGTTTAACTATTCATCATAAGAATCATCATAAATCTCATCGTTTTCATTTTCATCTTCTATTATTTCAATCTCTACTTCTTCTTTTTCTTCTTCCATTCCTTCTTCTTTTTGAATAGGAACAAAATCTTCTCTTAACACCTTAAATTCTGTACGACGATTTAGCTGATGAGCAACTTCTTTTTCTTTTTTGTTTTTTAATGAATTTATATATTCATCAGTTAATACTGCTCCTTTTTTAAATTTAACGCCATCTTTTACAATATCTTCAGTTATGGTTTTTGGAACTTTTTCGCCGTAACCTTTTGCCACCAATCTTCCAGGTTCTATATCTCTTGATATAAGATAATCAACAACAGATTTAGCTCTTTTTTGAGATAAAACAGCATTTGTCATAGGGATAGGTCTAGAGTCAGTATGAGAACCTAACTCTATCACTATCTTTGGGTTATCTACCATAGTTTGTATCAATCCATCAAGGGAACTCGTATATTGAGGTTTTAAGTCCCATTTAGCTAAATCGTATAATATTTCCGGCAGTTCTATAGCTTTTTTTGGTATTGGTGGTAAGTTTGCATTATGGACAATATCTTTACTTCGTTCTAATCCGACAGTAGTTTCTTTACCTTTTTTAGTAAAATATCTGGTCTTTGAAAAAGTAAGTTCATAAGTTGTATTTGGTAATATTTGTTCTTTATCAAATATATAAGCCCCTGTGGCACCAGTAGAATCATATATTATAGTTCCGTCTGAACCTACCAGTTTAATGCGGGCACCTACAATAATTTCTTTTGTACTGTCATCTTTGACAACTCCCTGCAAAGTAAATATTAAAGGTGGTATATAGAAAGAATATATATCATCTCCTCCTCTTCCACCTTTTCTGTTTGAAGTGAAATAACCTTTTTCCTTTTTTCCCTCAAAGACAATAGCATAATCATCTCCTGCTGAGTTTACAGGATATTTCATATTAACAGGTGTGCTCCATGCACTACCTATTTTTTTTGATTTGAATATATCTAATCCGCCCATTCCAATGTGTCCGTTTGATGCAAAATAAAGAGCCCCGTCTTCACTAATAAAAGGGAACATCTCATCATCAACAGTATTAATTGCCGGGCCTAGATTAACAGGTTTTCCAAAGGGTTTGGTTTTTCTTGGGCGAGTTGCCATCCATATATCTTTTCCGCCATATCCTCCTAGTATATCAGAAGAAAAATATATTGTTAATTCATTATCTGTTATAAAAGGGTGCCCAACAGAAGAAGTGGAATCGTCTGATAGTATCATTTCTACTGGCTCATCCCAGTTACGTCCTCTTTTTTGGGATGCATATATTTTACATCCAAGTCGTTGCTTTTTCTCAATGTTACATCTGGTAAAATATATAGTATTATATCTTTCGTTGAAGCATGAAGATCCTTCATTAGCATCTGTATTTACTATACCCTCGTCTAATAATACAGGAACACTCCATGAACCTTTCCTGTCTTGTTTAGCATAGAACAAGCTTGTAAAGTTCTGTCCTGTCCATGCATCATGTCCTTTACCTAAAGTTCCTTCTCTTGAAGATGTAAAAACAAGAGAGCTAAATTTTTTATCTGCATAGTAAGCTGAAAAATCATTTAAATCTGAGTTAAACCTTCTTTCATTTTTAATTTCATGTCTTGTAGGATTATCTTTCCATTTTTGGGCTAAGATAGAAGATTCGGCACCTTTTTCACCTCTTGGGTCAGAAGGTACTTTCTCTTTATATGTATTATATTCAATAACAGCATCCTCATATTTTTCATTAGATTTCAGAGCATCTGCATAATACAACCATATTATAGGATCCGGATATTGAGCTTTTATTGTTCTTTTATACCAAGATTCAGATTGTTTTGTATCGTTAATCATACGATAACATTCAGCTGTCTTAAATCTAATTCTTGCTTTTTCTGCTTTATTTTTTTTCACTTTTGAATATGCTTTCTTATACAATGCTATTGCATCATAATATTGTTGCAGTTCAAATGACTCATCGGCCTCCTGAGAATAGTTTCTTTGTGCATCTACATTAGCAGAAAGTGTAAACAGAAAGATTAAAATTGCAGCTATTATTTTATAAATTTTCATATCTATATAGTTTTTTTTATTTATTAAAAACAATTAATTTGCTAAAATAATACTTTTTTTTAAAAAAATAAAAATATTATTTAATAATTTATATTTTTTATGTTATACTATTGTTTTTTATTCGTACAGATAGATTTTACCTTAAATTTATTGTAAATTTACATAAAATATTAAACTGTTTTAACCTGTAATTCCAAACAGTAATTTTTTTGTATTATGGTTATGAATTAGTTGTTATTTTTTTTATTTTTCTCTGTTCTAATTCTCTTGTTTTTTTACTCATCATCATAAAATCATAAGCTACTGGTGTTGAAACAAAGATAGAGGAATATGTTCCTACAATTACTCCTACCATTAAAGCAAAAGAAAATCCTCTGATAATTTCTCCACCAAAGACAAATATAATAAGAAGTGTAAAAAAAGTTGTTAAAGATGTATTAAATGTTCGTCCTAATGTACTGTTTACAGCGCCATTAATATTTGATTTAAGTTCCCTTTTTGGATAAATATGATTATACTCTCTGATTCTATCAAATATAACTACACTATCATTGATTGAATATCCTATTATAGTTAGTATAGCAGCTATAAATGACTGATCTATTTCCAGTGTAAATGGGACTATACCATAAAAAATGGAGTATAGAGATATAGTTAATAAACCGTCGTGAATTAAAGTTATAACACCTCCTGCACCAAACTGCCATTTTCTGAAACGAGCTCCTACATATACAAAAATAATTAGTAAGGCAAGAGTTACAGCTAATTTTGCTTTATTTTTAATATCATCGGCAATAGTAGGTCCTACTTTTTGAGAACTTAATTTGCCAACTGATTTATCATCAACATCAGATGAAAATTCTTTATAGGTAATGGGATTTCTATAAAATTGTTTTAGTCCTTTATATAGTTTTGATTCTATTATAGAATCAACACCAACAGAATTATCATCTATTAAATATTTAGTAGTGATTTTAACCTGATTGTTTGGCCCAAAAATTTTTACTTCTGAAGCTTCATTAAATTCTTTTGCTAAAGAAGTTCTTATTTCATTTGTTTTTACTTTTTGATCAAAGCGGACGATATAAGTTCTGCCACCCGAAAAGTCAACTCCATAACTTAATCCTTTAGTAAATAATGATATTAATCCAATTATAATTAATGTAGATGATAAGATATAGAATATTTTCCTTTTCCCTATAAAGTCAATATTTACTTTAGTAAAGAAATTTCTGTTTATTTTATTATCATAAGTAATTTTTTTGTTTTTGTCAAGCATCCAGATAAATATTATCCTTGATATGAATATAGCTGAAAACATAGAAGTTAAGATACCAATTATAAGAGTAGTGGCAAATCCCTGCACTGGTCCTGAACCAAATATAAATAATACAACAGCTGATAATAAAGTTGTTACGTTGCCATCAATGATTGCAGAATAAGCATTTTTATATCCATCGCTTATAGCGAGACGTATTCCTTTACCGGCTCTTACTTCTTCTTTAATTCTTTCATAGATAATAACATTAGCATCTACTGACATACCCAGAGTTAATACAATTCCTGCCATACCTGGTAGTGTTAAAACTGCTTGTAAAGAGGCAAGGACACCAAAAAGAAAAAACATATTTGAAAACAATGCAATATCTGCAACTCTTCCTGCTATATTATAATAAAATGCCATATATAATAATACAATAACAAAAGCTAAAATAAAAGATATCAGTCCTTTGTGTATAGCTTCTTTACCGAGTGAAGGTCCTACTATAGCTTCTTCAACTATTCTGGCAGGAGCAGGTAACTTGCCTGCTTCAAGGATATTTGCAAGGTCTTTAGCTTCTTCAAGAGTAAAGTTTCCTGTTATTTGAGATCTTCCGTTTGGTATTTCACCTTTTACAGTAGGAAATGAATAAACATAATTATCAAGGACTATTGCAATTGATTTTTCTATATTATTTGCTGTTAATCTTTTCCATGTTCTGGCTCCTTCACTATTCATATTCATTGAGATTTCATTGCCGCCGTCTCTGCCAAAATCTTGTCGGGCATTAGTAATCACACTGCCGCTTAAGGCAGCAGAGCCATCACGAGCTGTTTTTATTGCAATAAGTTGTAATGTAGTTCCTTCTTTATCAAAAGCTTTTACTGTCCATAGTAATTTTAAATTTTTAGGGAAAATTGATTTAATTTCTTTTCTGTTAAGCATACTATTAATACGTGCAGTATCTATAATAGCTGCATATCCAACAACAGGACCTTTGTTGAGATAATATTTCCCTTGTTTATCCTGAACCAAAGCAGGTCTTAAATATGTAAATAAAGGGTTATCTTCTATTCCTTGTTTATCATCTATTTCTTTAGTTTTTGATGTAGTATCACCCTTTACTTGTTCAATAAGCGATTTTTTTTCAGTTGTATCATTTTTATCAATAATAACTTTAGAAGTATCTGTTGATTTATTATTTATAGTATCATCTGTTAGGTTAATCGCTGCTTTAAGTTTATCATTGGCTTTTGTTAAATAAGAATATATTTCTTTATATTCATAAGTTTCCCAAAATTCAAGTTTAGCTGTTCCTTGTAATAGTTTACGGACTCGTCCAGGATCTTTAATACCGGGAAGTTCAACTAATATTCTGCCGGCTATTTGTGATTTTTGAATATTTGGCTGAGCAACGCCAAATCTGTCAATACGTGTTCTTAATATATTGAATGTACGACTAATTGCACCGTCAGTTTCTTCTTTAATAACATTTAATACTTCTTCGTTTGTAGAGTTATAAGTAACTCTGCCTTTTAGCTCTACTGTATTAAATATTGCTGCTAATTTTTCGTTTGGGGCAACAATTTGAAATGCTTCACCAAAAAGTGCAACAAAATCTTTCTGACTATTCCTTTGCATTTCATAAGCTTTTGCAATAGCTTTGTTAAGTGTTGTATCTTTACTATCTCTTGCCATCCCTTTGATAATATCAGCAACAGAGACCTCAAGGGTTACATTCATACCGCCTTTTAGGTCAAGTCCAAGATTTATTTCTCTCTCTTTACAATCTTTATAAGTATATTTTCTTATTAGGATACTGTAAATAACCTCATTTGACATAGAATCCAAATAAAAAGATTTTTTTGAGTTTGATATTGAATCTAAAAATGTTTTTTCTTTTAAAATATTACCTTCAGGGAATTTATTTTTTACTAATGTTTTTACTTCTTTGGTATTTATATAGCTGTTGGCATATTTTACTGCTCTGTTTTCTACTCTTCTGGTAAAAATAGTAAATAATAGCTGATATATACAAATTAAAGAAAGTATGATAGCAAAAGTTTTTATAGCCCCTTTGTTCTGCATTGTTTTATAAATTTTTATTTAAAATATTTTAATTATAAAATTTGCAATTATACGATAATAATTATATCTATCCAAATTAGATTTATAAAATTTATAATTTTGTTATTTTTTTATCTGTAAATCTAATACGGACCCACTAACAAGACACTCAATTTATTTTGCTCCTCTCATAAATTGAGATTGTTAGTCGGTCAACATTAACCAAACCAAGCCAACTTAGCGAAGTGATATCACGAATAAAGTGAGTAATTATAAATCCCGTCAGGCATTCGTCAGTAACCGAACCTGACTGCCTGATTAGGACAATATTATTTTTATCCCGATTTTGCATCGGGACGGTTTGGTATAATTGTGACTATTCGTCTTGTTAAAAAATGTTTCCTACGTTGATATAATTATTTACGAGGTTTACTCCAATGTCGTAAAAAAAAATGTTTCCGAAAAAGATATAGAAAATGAGTATGGAAGAACATGGATTTGGATGCCTTTGATGTTAATACTCGTTTGATTATATGTTTTCTGGTTGGTAATAGAACACCGGATGTTTGCCGTATGTTTCTTAAAAATTTGAGTCGTAGAATTGTCAACAAACCATTATTTGTAAGTGATGAATTACCACACTACAAAGATGCTATTTTAGAAACGTATCGTACAGTAAAAACATTTGAAAAGACAGACAAATGAGGGCGTTCTAAAAATTCCGTGAAACAAATTAATAAAGGGGACTTCTATTAAGATGCTGTCCAAAAAGCACTTTTTGGACAGCCTCGTTTTAGCAATAAGATTAGATAAGATTTAATTTGCCGTATAGTTCTTTACGGAACAATCCGCCAACAGGCAATACTTTCATTTTGTCTTCAATAATCAAATCAGGATATTTTATTGAGAAAATTTTATCTAAATTTACAATATAAGACCTATGGATACGTACAAAATCCTTTTTAGGTAATATTCTTGTCATTTCTTTCATTGTAGTATGCGTTGTATAAACATTATCTTTTGTATTTATAACAACATAATCTTTAAGTGCTTCAACAAAATAAATATCTTTAAAATTAATTTTGTTCAGGCGATAGTCAGATCTGACAAAAATACTATCATTAGAATTTTTGTTTACAATAATTGAATGATAAAAGTCCCTTTCTTTTTTTACTTTAACATCTTCTTCATGTTTAAAAACAGCCATTTCAATGGTGGTTTGCAGTTCTTTTTCTTTAAATGGTTTTATTATGTAACCATAAGGTTCGGTAATTTTTGCTTTTCCCAAGGTGTCATCATCAGCATAAGCAGTTAAAAATACTACTGGTATTTCAAATTTTTTACGAATAATATCTGCTGTTTCTATGCCATCCATTTCCCCTCTTATCTTTATATCCATTAAAACAAGATCCGGACGAGTTTTTTCTATCTCATCTGTGGCTTTTTGTCCGGAATTTACTATGTTTTGAACAATATATCCAAATTTTTCAAGACTATTTTGAATGTCTTTTGCCACGATTTTTTCATCTTCAACTATTAAAATTTTTTGTTGTGCCATATTTATATATTTTTAAATTAATGTTATATTTATTTGTATTTATTTAAATATTAAAAATTATTTGCTAAAAACTAATAATTAGAAACGATATAATTTAATTATTATTATAGTTTTATATAATTTCTTTCTTAAAATCCGTTATTAAATGTGATTACAAATTTAGTTCCTTTTGTGTTATCCAACTCTATTTTTCCATTAATTTGTTCAACTAATGTTGTAACTAATTGTAAGCCCATAGATTTTGTATTGTAAATATCTATTGAGCTGTCAATGCCTATACCATTATCTTTTACTGTTAGTTCTAATTTACTGTCAGGTAATTTAATTAATTTTACAAAGATACTATTTTTATTTTTATTTTTAAAAGCATGTTTTACAGAATTTGATATTAATTCATTAATTATTAATCCACAAGGGATGCCTACTTCTAAAGATAAATAAACATTACTCTTTTTAATGTTCAAAAATATATTATTATTTACTCCGTAGGTTCTAAATAAATTATCGATTAAAGTTTTGATATAGTCATCAAAATCAATTTTATTTATATTTTTTGTTTTATACAAATTCTCATGAACAAGAGCCATTGATTTAATTCTATCCTGACTTTCTTCAAATAAGCGACGTATTTTAGGGTCTTTGATACTGTGTGATTGCAGATTTAAAATACTTGAGATTACCTGCATATTATTTTTAACTCTGTGATGAACTTCTTTAAAAAGTATTTCTTTTTCTTTAAGTGATTCTTTTAATTTTTCTTCTGCTTCTTGTCTGCTGTTTATTTCTTTTTTTAGTTTTAAGTTACTTTCTTTGGCTAATTTAACACGCATTTGTTCTTTCATCAACTTTTTTTCAGCTGACATATCTCTTAATATTATCTGATATAATTTTTCGCCATTATCATTAAACAATATGGGCTTTGTTTCTATTTTAATTATCTTCCTATTAAAAGGACTTTTAAAAGGAAACTCCATAAAAGGAACTTTAATTCCGTTTTTTACTTTTTGCAATCTTTCTTTATTTATTTTCACATATTCAGGTCCTTGTATCAACTCAACAGGATGTATTTTCTTAAATTCATCAGCTTTTTTGCCACCAAATATTTTAAGAAATGTTTGGTTAACATAAAGAAATTTTTCTCCATTATGAACAGCAATACCATCGGATGATGATTCTATTAATATTTTGTAGTTTCTTTCATTTTTTTTAAGGGCTTGCTCTGCCATCTTTCGTTTAGTAATATCGTTCATAAAAATCAGTATGGCAGGTCTGTTTTCCCAGGTTATTAATACAGCATTTATTTCTGCTATAAGAGTTTTCCCTTTTTTGTTAATCGCTTTAAAAGAGTAAATATGCTTAAGTTTTTCTCCGCGAAGTCTTAATTTATGTTGTTTAACAACCATTTCTCTGTCTTCCGGATGAATAAATTTTTCAAAAGGAAATAACAGCAGTTCTTTTTTTGAATAGCCCGACATTTTTAACAGTTGAGGGTTAAAAAATTTGAACACCCCATCCTGAATTACAAAGATGGCTTCATTAGCATTTTCTAATATATTATGATATTTTTCCTCACTTTCATATCGCGACATCTCTGCCAATTTGTGTTCAGTAATATCATATACAACACCTTCGGTAAAAACAGGTTTCCCTAAATCATTACTGACATTTCCTACATATTGACGGACATATCTTATGCCTTTATCCTTTCTTATAATTCTATATTCATTTTCATAAAAAATATTTGGATAGATATTTATTTTCTTAGTATCTTTAAGGAGTTTAGGCAAATCATCAGGATGAATAATTTTATCCCAGATTATTTTACCGGATAAAAAATCCTGTTCTGTATATCCGGTGATGTCTTTTACTTTTCCATGAAAAAACAATGGTTTAAAATATAAATCTGAACGAAAAACTATTCCTGGAAAATTACTGATAAATGTTTTGTATTTTCCTTCACTGTCCTGCAATGCTTTACTTAGTATATATTTTTCCATAATATCGTGAAATACTACTACAGCACCAATTATTTTACCATTTCCACCTTTTATATTAGTAGCTTTATATGATATTCTATGTAATAAGCCATTTTTAGATATTAATGATATATCAGAATTATCATTAATATCAGTAATATAGTCAATAGAAGTTTTAATTTTTTTACCGGTTTTATTATCAATAATATTAAATATTTTTTCAAAAGTTTGTGTTTTAGCCTGATCAAATTTCCATCCGGATAACTGTTCTGAAACAGGGTTCATACGTATAATTTTACCTTTATAATCTGTAACTATCACACCATCTTTAATACTATTTAATATTATAATAAGTTCTTCCTTGCTTTTTTTAAATATATCTTCTAATCTATATTCCTTAGCGTCTGCTGATGACCCTATAATTCTAATTTCATTATTACCAACACTTTTAATAAGGAGAAGTAAAATGTTGGTATAAAGGTTTTCTCCTGATTTTCTTTTAGTTAATACTTTTGTTTTAAGAGTTCCTTTTTCTATTAAAGGTCTTATTAAATTTTCCATAAAAAGTTTTTCCTGTCTATCAGGATAAATAAAAGATATATGTTTCCCTAATGCTTCTTTTTTTGAATATTTTAATAGCTGTTCTGCTCCTTTGTTCCAGTTTGTTATATATCCTTTTATATCTGTAGATACTACAGGGTTATCAACTTTGTCAATAATCTGGATTTCACTAAATTTTAGTTTGGCATTTTCTTTTTCAAGCACTTTAACTTTCTTAGCCAAACCACTTTTGCTTGTTATATTTTTATTCATAATAAAAAAAAATTATCTAAAAAATGTGCTATTTAATTTTACAAAAGTAACAAATTAATTGTATGTTATCACAAAAAAATAAAATATTTTTTTGTATCATCTTAATAATTACTGGTAAATTATAGAATATAAAATTGGAAATGCCTAAAATTCAAAAGCCAATAGCCAAAAGCCATTTAACAATAGAACCATAAAACCAAAAGGCATAAATCCAAAATCCAATCAGGCAGTTGTCTGATGGAATTTTTTCAGGCGACTGCCTGATTGGATTTTGAAGTTTGAGTTTTGAAGTTGGGATTTATTTTGATGTTGGGATTTATTTTAATTAATACCATTACTTTTTGAGAGGATACATTTTTTTTGTGATAATGTATTAAAAATGAAATTTTATAAATACTATTGTCTGTTTTGAAACAGCATATATCCATGATAATTTTATTCTATTTCTTATCTTTTTCCAAAAATTAATTTTGTCTGATATGATATTATTTTTGTTCATTAGCATACCAAGAACAGAATTTTTTTTAAAATAATTTTTATTAATATTGTCTGTTCTCCAGTTTTCATTTGCCCAATGAATAGCATACCAATTATCAGGTATTTGTTTGCTTTTGATTATAAGTTTCCGTATTGTTATTAGGTTGTCCTGATTTGATATATCAACTATATAATCAGATAGTTTTAATTTTTTAATATTATCATTTAATATTATTAATGGCTTATGCCAGTCAGTATTAAATTTATTTATATTTTTAGATGCTGATTCATAACACAGATACATTAGTTCACTTTTTTCAGGACATTTTATTATGCTTCCAACAGCCGGTAATATATGGTGAGTTCTAAATACATAAGGAGCAGAAAAATCAAAATATTTTAAACAGCATATATCCATATCAACCCACCATCCGCCATATTCATAAAGAAGTTTATATCTAAAAATATCAGAAAATCCTGCTAAACTTTCTTTTCCGTGACCAAATTGATTTGTAAATTTATATCTAAATATTTTTTTTTTCGGTAATATAAGATTAGCATCTTTTAGATAGACACCTTTTGGCAAGTTAGTATTTATTTTGTCATAAACCCATAGATGAAATTCGTGTCCGTTATTAATAAAAGAGTTAATAGTTAAGAGTTCTATTTTAGATAAATAGCTTCCTATCCATAAACTATTGATAATTTTATTTTCATTCAGATGCATTATTTTATTTTTTGATAATGGGGAAATTTAGCAAAAATAAAAAATTAAGTGCATTTGTTATCAGGTTTATTAAGATTTTGATTTTCTGATAAAATGTTTTCTATAGAGTTCCAGATAATCCAATTTTTTTTGCCAAATCCGTGATATACGTGAACAAAATATGGATTAATATATGATTTAAAATTATCTGTAGAAAACCCTAATTTTTTATCATAAAAAATATTTTGATTATAAAAATCAGTTATAAAGTTAAAGTCCTGTGGTAATCTTTTTTGATTTTGCAAGCCAAGTTTCCATGTTGTTGCTGCTAATGTTCCCTGGTCTCTTATTACCCAATTTTTGTCTGAAAATATTTTCATAGTAAAAGAATGCCACATATCCATAAATTCAACAGAAGATTTATTAAACAGAAACACTCCTCCATTCCAATGTCTCCATTTATTTTTTTTTATCCTGACATTAAATTTCTTTTTGATATTAATAATCAAATGATTACATTTAGGTGTTACACATATATCTTTACCATTTTTATCTGTCCAATGTTTATTTATTTTTTTTAATTTAAAATTACTGTTTTTTTCAATATTTTTATAATAATTTAAAACATCATAATAAATAATATTTCCTTTATTGTCGGTCCAGATTCTGTTAGTTT
>CAZZDX010000024.1:0-17649 GCA_964653185.1 uncultured Bacteroidales bacterium | reverse complement strand
GAAACCATTTGGAAGTACCCCTTTATTTAAAATTTAGTCGGTCAGTAGTGAAAAAGTATGATAAAGTCCGTAAAGTGCATAACTGCGTATTTGCTCCTGACTTTGAGACCGTTGATAAAATTCAGCAAAAATTGTCATCTTTAAAATTCAATATCACTTCTGACGGAAGACCTATTTTAGGATTTGATTCAAGGGATTTGCTGGAGCTTTTGCTTGAAGCAAATGATAAAAATTATTTTGTGCCTGCTCATATATGGACGCCATGGTTCTCTGCTCTTGGCTCTAAATCCGGATTTGACTCAATAAAAGAATGCTATGGCGATATGGCAAAATATATATCTGCTGTTGAAACAGGTCTTTCTACTAATGCTCCTATGCACTGGATGTGTAAATTCCTGGATGATTATACTCTCATATCCAATTCTGATGCTCATTCTCCTGAAAAATTAGGCAGAAACGCAAATATCTTTAATACACAACTCTCTTATGATGCTATTATTAATGCAATGCGTACAGGAAATCCTGAACTGTTTCTCGGCACAATAGATCTTTTTCCTCAGGAAGGAAAATATTTTTATGATGGACATAGAAAATGTAATATTTCGTGGAATCCTGTTGAGACATTGAAACATAATGAAATTTGTTCTGTATGTGGCAGAAAAGTTACTGTTGGCGTTATGAATAGAATTTTGCAACTGTCTGACAGAGAAGATGTTATGAAAAGGAAAAATCGTCTGCCTTTTTATTCTATAATTCCTCTTAAAGAAATATTATCCGAAATTACCGGCGTGGGACCAAGTTCTAAAAAGGTTACTAATGTTTATGATTCTGTTTTAAAAAAATTAGGTCCTGAACTAAATATACTTCTTAACATACCTGTTGATGAAATAAATAAAAAAGGTGGCGTGATACTTTCAGAAGCTATAAAACGTATGCGAAATCAACAGGTGCATATAAAAGAGGGCTTTGATGGTGAATATGGACGGATAAAGGTATTTGAAAAAAATGAACAAAAAATGTTCTCTAAACAGGAATATCTGTTTGATGATTTTGTTAGTAAAACACATACTAAATCAGGCAATTACCTGACATCACAAGTTACTGAAAAACAAGATATTTCTACATTTAATTTTAGTATAAAAGAATATAAAGAATTAAAACAACAACAAAAATCAAATCAAACAGAGCTGAAACAAGAAGAACTGTTTTCAACAAAAACTTTAACAAATCCTGTTGAAGAGCTTAATAATGAGCAACTTAAAGCAACACAACATTTTTCAGGACCTTTAATAATTATTGCAGGACCAGGCACTGGCAAGACAAAGACGCTTACATGCAGAATAGCAAATCTTATAAAAAACAAAAATGTAAAACCCGAAAATATATTAGCACTTACATTTACTAACAAAGCTGCTAATGAAATGAAAGAACGTTTACTAAATTTGCTCAATGATAAAGCTATTGTTACAAAAATACAAATATCCACTTTTCATGGTTTTGGATTTTCAGTTATTAAAAAATATTATGAAAAAACAGGGAGAAATGAACATTTTTCTATTATTGACAATGATGATAAAAAAATAATCCTTAATAAAACTCTTGGGATAACAAAAAGCAATCTTAAAAAAACCATTAATGCTATAACAAAAGCTAAACAAAATTTAAAAACTCCCGAACAATTAGAAGATAAAGAACTAACAAAAATTTTTAAAGATTATGAAACAATACTGCAAGAGCAAGACATTTTTGATATTGACGATATGATATATCATTCTGTAAGATTATGGCTTGCTCATCCTGAAATCCTTTCTTATTATAAGGAAAAATATAAATGGGTCTTTGTTGATGAATATCAGGATACTAATTTTGCCCAATATCAGATGCTCAGATTGTTAAAGCCGGATAAAAATTCAAATTTATGTGTTACAGGTGATCCTAATCAGGCAATTTATGGATTTCAAGGTGCTGATGTTCAGTATATTAAAAAATTTACTTCTGATTATCCTGACGCTACTCAATATTATCTTAAAAAAAGTTACCGTTGCTCTGATAATATTTTAAAAGCATCTGAAAATATAGTAAAAAACAAGACCGCACAAAATACACAAATGCTAAAGGGCTTACACAAAGGAGTAAAAATAAAAATCATACAAAACAACACTGAAAAAAGTGAAGCAGAATTTGTTGCCAGAACAATAGAAAATATGCTCGGCGGACTTGGATTTTTTTCTATTGACAGCAATATAACTCAAGGTGATGAAAATACAGAAATAAAAGGACTTTCCGATTTTGTTATATTATGCAGGATAAAAAACCAAATGAAATCTGTTGAAAAAGCTCTTAATGACCATAGCATACCTTTTCAGACAATAGAAAACATACCTTTTTTTAAACAAAAACCTGTAAGCTATATCATTGACCTGTTGAAATTATCAGTAAATACTGAAAACACTTTCCTTAGAAATAAATTAGTTGAAAATAAAATAATTACAGATTTAGGACTTGCAAAAATTATTGAGGATGTTAATAAACAACACTCTGTCAAAGATAAAGCATTATATATTATTGATAATTATTTATCAGACGAAAAATCGGAAAATGAAATATTATTTAAAAATTTTACAGATATAACTGATGATTTTAAAGATGATTTGGATAATTTTTTAAGATTTGTGGCATTAGGCACTGGCATTGACACATATAAACCAAAGACAGAAAAAGTAACTCTTATGACACTTCATTCTGCAAAAGGACTTGAATTCAAATGTGTTTTTATTGTTGGTTGTGAAAACGGATTAATACCGTATTCTGTTTTTGAAACGCAAAAGACCGATATTGATGAAGAAAAACGTCTGCTTTATGTTGGAATGACACGCGCCGAAAGTTTTTTGTTCCTTTCCTGTGCAAAAAAAGATTTATATTCGGCAAAGAATATCATCTAACAAAAAGCCATTTTATTTCTAATATAGAAAAGGAACTAATTGAATTACAGGATATACAATATACTAAAAAAGAAAAAGAAAAACAGGAAGATAATCAGTTAAATTTGTTTTAAAACCTTTATTGTGTGTTTGGTATAAGATGTTACAGTAATTCATAGTATTTTGCATGGTCTGTTTTATTTTTTAACACTTCTTTAATTAATCCTAAATTAATCAGTTTTGAAAAATATCACTGCACAGACCTTCTTATACAATTATTTTTTCTACAGATTTTTGAATAAGATATTTATCTGGTAAAGATAAACGATATTTTGAAGCAAAAAGTTTGTTAGAAATTCCACCCAAAGCATATTCAACTAATATATGGTCTTTTTGAGCACCTAAAATAATACCCACAGGTTCATTTTCATTTTCAATCATTTCTTCCTTTTTAAAATAATTCAAATATAAATTCATCTGTCCTATATCCTGATGAGCAATCATGCCAATCTTGAGATCAATTAGCACAAAACATTTTAAAATTCTGTGATAGAAAACCAAATCAATATAAAAATGTTTGTTATTCAAACTAATACGATACTGTCGTGCTACAAAAGAGAATCCTTTACCTAATTCAAGTAAAAAATTTTGCATATTATCTATAATTTTTTGTTCCAACTGTTTTTCGGAATAATGGTAATTTTCAGGAATTCCGAGAAACTCTAAAACATACGGATCTTTAATAACATCTTCAGGTTTTTCAATTTGCTGTCCTTTTGAAGCAAGCTTAAGAACTCCTTTTTTATCTTTACTTAGGGCTATTCTCTCAAAAAGCATAGAATTTATTTGTCGTTCCAGTTCACGAGTACTCCAATGATTTGCAATACATTCTTTTTCATAAAAAGCCCGTGCCAGATTATTTTCTACTGAAAGAATAAGCACAATATGTGTCCATGATAAAAATCCAGGCACTGCCTGGATTTTTGGATATTTAAGATAAAATCTTCTAAAATTGAATACATTAGAACGACTAAATCCTTTGCCATATTTTTTTCTTAAATCTTTTGCTATCATATCCAATAATTTTGACCCATAATCAGCCCTTTCATTATTTTCCTGTTCATATACAACAATATGGCGACCAACCTCCCAATAGGTTTTTACCAGAATAGTATTAATCTGCTGGTAAGTTTTTTGACGAGCTTCACTTAAAATAACTCCTATTGAGTCCAAAAGTTTTTGATAAGTTTTCGCTATATGCTTCATATACTTTTAAATTTTATTAAAATCCTCCACAATTTTTATTTATTCTTCATTTAAACTGTATAATTTATAAACCATATCTGGTCTATTTAGTATTTGTATTGTTTGACCTGTCTGCGAGCGTTACCGCTTAGGCAATCCTTGGCTTGTTTTTGTGGAGATCGTAAATAGTGCCAATTTCGTCCTCTATTTTGGTTAAGATTTTAGACTTCAATGATAAAAATTTTAATTAAATGGTTTTTCTATTTCTTTTCTTTCCCTTTCAAATTTCTCAACTAATTCTTTTAGTAAATTTCCGTTTTCTAAGAAATATTTTTCTATAAATTTTTCCGTTTTCCAAGGTATATAAAAAATGCTGCCATGTTTAACATTGATAACATTAAATTCTGGTAGCTCAGAATAAAATGAATTTTTCTGAATTTCTTTTATGTATTTAGCAAGCCTTTGCTGATATCCTGAATCTTTACATTCACCAAAATGATCATTAGTTTTCCTCTTAATTTTATCTGGTCCAAAATTTGGATTTACAATAATAATCTTTTTGCTGTTGCTCAAAGTAGCTGAAATTAAAAGATTGTTTATATATGGGTCAAAAAAGCTATATCCGATTACAAAAATATATTCCTTTTCTTTTAATAATTTTTTAAAATTGTATATCAGACTAAAAAATGGTTCAATGGAAAAAGTTTTTACACCCTGACCAAAAATGATAAATGGATCATTTTCTAAATCTTGTTCTTCTTGTTCATTTATATTTTCTTCCTTTTTCTTATTTTCCCATTTTTCTTTTTTCCAAATCTCACCTGCTATATTTCGTATCCAATTTAACGAGCCGTGAAGTTTGTATAAATTTATTCGTCTTCTCTCATTTTCATTATCGGGTGTTGACTCTAACCCTACCCATTTACCATTAGAAAATCCCATCCATGGACCAGCTTCTTTAAAATAATTTTCCAAAACTAAATCATAGTTAAGAGAACAAATGTCTAAACAGAAATTTTCATTGGAATAATTTTGAAAAAAACTTTTTAATGGTTTAAGATATAAAAATTTGCGTTTGCTTTTATCAAATTTCAACCATATTTCCAATAAATTCTTTTTAATTTTTAACTCTATAGAAGAGAATAAATTATTCATCTCTTCTCCCTTTTCTATAGACATTGAATTGAAATCTGCTTCTAACTGAATCAATTTATCAGCCCAATTACCAGTAACTGGATATGGTAAATAATTTTCTCTGTTTCTTATCCTTCTAATCAGTAAGATTAACTCTTCTATATTAGGATGGAACTTAAATCTACCACCACTTTGTATAGAACGCCATTCACAATGGTAAGAAAGACAGGATAATAAAAAATTAAGTGTTTCCTTTTCAACATCGCTAAATAGATTCTCTTTGCCATTTTTTTGAATACGTGCACGTAAATCATCTAACATTTCGGAAGACATTTTACAACTTGCAGGTTTTGAAAAGCCTGCACCTACTACAAATAAACATTTATTTATAACTTCTTTCATTTTCATCATAAAAACCACGGTGTTTCTTTAGTTATTTTATTTTTTGGTATTGGCTCGCCGAAATTTCCAGCAAAATCGGCAATTAGTTTTGAATAAATGGTGGTAACAGGTTGTCTTTTTTGCTTTAATCCTTTCCAGTATAATCTTGAAAATTCATAAACCTGGCTGATTAATTGCTTTTCATTAAAAATTATATTATTACCTGCATATATCCTCAATTTTATTGGACATTCTTCCGTTACAGAACGTAATGGTTTCTCGTAATAACGTGTATTGCTGAACAAAAGATATTCATTATTTCCTGTTTTAACATACGTGCCACTTACAGGCATTCCGTAATCGTAATTTTCATCAAAACAAACTTCCGTTGTAGTTTTTGTATCATTGATTTCTATATAAATAAGAGGAATATCTAATTCTAACTCTTGACGCAATAAATTCTTAATTTCTCGTTCATCAGGTCCGTATGGTTTATAAGTATGAATAACAACTCTTTTTAATTCCTCTTCAGGATTCTCGTTACGGAAATCCTCTATTGCTTTTTTTAGATCGATTACAATTTCTCTTAAATTTTTACCTGCATAACTATTAACATTTTTTAAATGTCCTTGATTATCAAAAAATACTGTACTACCAATGTACTTATTACCATCAATCTTTTTAGTATTAAACCCTATTATTAACTCTTTATAAGGTTGTTCTTTTAATTTCCATGGAATACCACCAAGTTTTGCTAAAATAGCGATAGCTATGTTAGGTAAATAAAAATGGAATTGTGCAGAACGGATATTTTTGTAATAGACAAATTGAGAGGTTATGCCCTTTTTTAGCAATTCTTTTTTTATGTAATAATAATTTTCTGACTTTTCCTCTTTCTTAAAAGGACTTATTAAAATAACAAAATACTGTTCATAATTATCATCAGGCAAATTTTTAGATAAAAATTTATCTATATCTAATTTATTTTTAAATCTCTTTCTATCATATTTCAACTTCAAATCAGCCAAGGTAGGAGAAATTTCTACATAAGTTTGCAAACCAGGAAAATGATTAAGTCCATTTTTCAAATATTGATATAATTTATTTGCATCATCTGAGTTTTCATAAATAAAAATAAATTGAACATCTTTTGCAATAGGAGAGAGTTCAAAAGGTCCATGTTCCCTCATACCAGTTGCAGCATTAATATCAGTTTTATCATTCTTAAAAACCATAAAATTACTTTCCCGATACACTCTGTCCAAATCTTTATCGGAAACACGAACAAACCCTCCTGACTGTATCTGAAGAATATCTGTTTTTAGATCCAAAAGATGTTCTAAATAAAATAGTTTTAAATCTTTATATAATCGGGCATATGAAACTTTTTTAGGCGAAAGAGAGACATCAATCTTTTTTTTTACATCATTATTTGCAATAACCTTTAGCGGGCGATGCTCTATATCTTTTACTTTTCTAATAAATTGACTCGTAGTATCTATTACTCTTAATTTATTGAATTCAATATTAGGAAATGAGTCTTCACTTATTTCATCTTTACTTATTAGAACATTCTCGCTTGTTTTATTGAAGATAAGTTCATTTCTATGAGGTTTTATTATGAAATCGTAACGTAAATATTTATCCCATTCATTATTAAAGGGTTTAGAAAATATATATGCGCTTAAATCTACTCCCATGATATAAGGTTCAATTAAAATATTTTGTTTTTTAAAATGATTGATTAAATGATATTTAACAAAGTTTTTTCTGAAACTTTCAAAAGATGCTCTATTCAATATTAATTTAAAACTATTTTCGGTATTAATTTCTTGAAAGTCAAAATAAACATACGGTTGTTCTTTAACATTAATTTCGTCACAATTACCAAACCAATTCTTGAACTCCTCTAATCTATCGTGATTAATTAATTTTTTTATAAAATTTTGATACTTCAATCTGAATAATGCTTCTGATTTTGAACAATATAATATGATTCCTTCTTCTGGAATTATTAATTCAAAATTTATTTTATTAGTTATTAAGTTAGCCATAATATCCCTCCATTTTATATTTACATTCTACAATTTTTATCTCTTCTTCATTTAATCCATATAGTTTATAAACCATCCAGTCAATCTGCTTTTCATATTCTTTGACTTTTGCCTGTTTAGCAGGATTTTCTAAATAATCATCGTCTTTGGTTATAGCAAGGATTTTATCAACAATATCAATAAATGGCTTTTGTTCAGATTCAGAGATTTTTGGGATTGGAAGTTGCTCAATATAAACCTTACTATATTTATAACCATTTCTACCTAAAGTATTTCCAACATAATATTTTCTAAAAAACGTATCAATTGGTTTTGAATTAAGCAAAGCAATAAGATATTTAAGATTTTTCCCTACCATAATAAATCCTGTATCTAAACAGTATAATTTATTCGTATCATAACTAAATGAAGACTCCTGAACTATGAGTTGCCACACGATTTTCTCTTTTTTAAATTCTTCATAATAATCACAACCTCTTAATTCATACCATTTCTTTTTCCCATGTTTTGCTTCCCAAACTTGTTCTAATTTGCTTTTATATTGTTTTAAGTATTCATAAATTGCTTGATATTTTCTTATATCAATACCAGTATAAGTATAAATCAAATAAAACCCTTTTAATTCATAAAACCATTTATTTACATCTTTACCTCTTAAAATTGGTTTCAATATTTCCAATGATTTTTTATCTCTTTTAACTAATTCATTTTTTATTTTTTTATCAACAATAAAAACTTCGTTTAACCCTGTAGTAATTCCTCTATAAATTTTTACATCCCAATTCTTCAGCGGTATGCCTTTTTGTTCAATCTTCTTTTTGAGATTCATTATTGTTTCATCTGCAAAAGTAAAACAATTACTATCAAAATCTGATTGTTTCATTTCTAATTTATGGGAATTAAAATAGTCAGTAATATCTGTTGATGGAGTAAAATCTAGTTGAATATTTAGAATACGGACAATATTCTCTGATGGTTTTGTTTTCTGGAAAACCAGTATATCAGTATCTACAGTAGCGTCAAAAACCTGATAGCCATTAAAATCAATAATTTGTTTTAAGGTGGTTTTTTCTTTAAAGAACCTGCGTAATTTTTCACCGTATTTTGCCCTTATCCATTTATTGCTGGATATAAAGCAGGAAAAACCGTTTGGTTTAAGAATATGATAACTTTTTTCGTAAAAATAAGTATATAGGTCTGATATTGAGTTATAGACATCATATCCTTGTTTTTCTAATAGTGGTTTTTGGTCTCTTATTTTTTCCTGTCTTACATACGGTGGATTAGCAATTACTACATCAAAGCCGCTATTTTCGTGAAAGATTTCTGAAAAATGTATTTTAAACTCAAAATCAATATCAGAAATGTTACTTGAAAATTCTTTTGCGCTTTGAACAAGGTCTTTGAATTTTTGATTTATTTGGTTCTTTAGTTGTTTTTTATTTTCAGGATTTGTTTCATTAAAGTATTTAATCTTTAATTTTTCTATTTCTGACTCAAGATGGGTATCTTTCATTGTAATGTCTGGAAGTCCCAGCAGCGAATTGCCTTGAACAATTTTATAATCCAGATTTGGTAAAGGTCTTATTTGTTTAAAATCTTGTTCATCTACAATAAGTGAGAGCCAGAGTCGTAGTTTAGCAATTTCTACAGCACCAGGGTCAATATCCACACCATAAAGAGAACTTTCAATGCATTCGCGTTTAAAATGGTAAATTGTTTTGTCAGAATCTTTAATAAATGCAGAAAGCACATTTCTTGTCTTCACAATTTCGTGCATCATACCAACAGGAAAAGCACCACTGCCAATAGCCGGGTCGCAAACTTTAATATTCGCCAGTTTATCGTCAATTTGTCTTGCATTTTTACGTATGCTTTCAGGCAATTTGTAAGAGTAGGTTTTTGTCTCTTTTCCCTTGGTTTCTACAGCAATTTCATTTTCACCCACTTGTTCGCCATATTTAATAAGAGTTTCAATATCTTGTTTTGCTATTTGCGGACTTGATTGGTGTTCTGCTGTTAAATCCAACTGACCATCTTTTACTTTATTGCCAAAAGCATTTATTTGATTAACGCCAATCTTTTGATACGAAGTTATACCTTTATTTAATTCTGTATAAAGATAGTTGATTAAACTTTGCTGGCACATATAATGAACGATTTCACGGGGTGTATAATAAGTGCCTTTGGATTTTCTGTCTTTGACTTGTAAAAGGTTTTCAAACACCTTTCCTAGCATTTCGGGGTCAATAGCAACTTCTTTTTCAAGCGGTTCATCTTCTTTTACTGTAAAATTATACCGGTCAAAGATATCCAGAATTCCGTTTCCAATATCACCTTGTTTGGTTTTGTTTTTGTTGGAAAACAGTTCATTGGGCAGAAGAATATCAGTATGCTCCCAGTCGTAGTTATTGATGGGGTCAAAGAGTCCGCCATTAAGAAAAGGTATTTTGCAGTTGAAACGGCTGTAATAGTCATAATCACGTGAACAGCGGAGCGCCTCATAAAAGAGTGGTTCTAAAATATTATTAAAAAAGTTGCGGTATTTTCCATGTTTTCCATTAAAGAGTTCTCTTAAAAATTGTTTTGAACCTGTTCCCCATTTAGCGTCCCGTTCAACACCAAACCAGCCCTTTTTCTGTAGAAAATAAAGAAATACAATCTGTCCTAAGAGTTTTTTTGCAAAATTAACAGTGTCAACATGTTTGTCTTCAAAATTAGCTTTTATTTTAGCATCCTGTTTAACAATTTCATCCATTTTTTCTTTTGTCCTTGAAAAGAGTTCGCGGTATTTTTCAAAGAACTCTTTGGTAACAGTTTCAATATTAAATGTTTCTTTAAGTTGGCTAAGTGTTGGGTTATGCTGGTCATCAGCAAGTATGGGTGCAAGTTGGCTTTTGGCTGTATGGCTGGCTTCGTTTTTACCTACAAGAAATGACCATCGTTTTGCCTGTGAAAATTTTTCATGAGCTTTCCATTTATCAGATTTTGTTTTAACAATTTCATAATCCATAGTAACAAGAGAAAATCGCCAGTCATCCTGATCAGGTGAGACAAAAGCAAACAGTCCGGCATCTTTTTCACCTCTGTCAGCCAAATATCTGCCGGCAAAGTTTCTTTGTGTTACACGGGCATAATTAAGTGAATATCCTTTTTGAAGATATACAACTATAATATCTGTCTTTTTCCCATCCGGGTCATTATAAGTTCCCAGTCGTTCATAGGTCTTAATAATATGTTTAAACATTTCTTTGACTTCACCATGTGCATGAAAGGCCTTTGATTCATCAATAAAATTTAAAAGATTTTTTATAAAAGTGCTGAATCTTTCTTTTTTAAAGGGTTTTTCAAAAGTTGCTTCAATTAAAGATTGTGCCTGTTGTTTATCCATATTATTATTCTGTTAAATATAATGATAAAATAACTTCCCGTTTGCCGAAAACCTGTGGATTTTGCTCTGCATAATGTTTTTCTAAAAAACGTTGGGGAATATGTGTTTGCAAAGTGGCTAAAACTTTAAAAGGATTCATTAAATCTTCATTAAGTTTGTTTAAAGCTTTGAGTGTCTCTTTAGATGTTTGTTTTGGCATACCGCCTTCTTCTAATTGCATAATCACTTTTTTTAAATAGTTATCCTGTTCATCAGTAAATTGTTTGTTGTTTTTTATTGTTGCTTTAAGAATTTTAAGTATTTGAACTGCACTGTCTCTGCCACGTTTTTTTGGCAGTACTGCCATTTCTTCTGTGGTGGCAAAGATAAAAGCTTCTTTGTTTTTATTTAGAATATTGTAAAATTCTTTTGGGATTTTTTTCTTTTTATCATTAATATTGCTTTCAAAAACTGTTGCAGCACTCATAAAATCAAGTTCCTGAGCATCATTGTTCATCATGTCAGCCATAAAAAATTTCTGAAGTTTTCCGCGTCTGAAGTAGGTGATGAGTGAATCACTATGAACAATGAGTTGCTTTGCAGTACGGGTTTTTTTTGGCAAGTGTTTAATTTTTTCAAACAGGTCTGGATTTTTTTCGCGAATCTTTTTTATAACATTTAGATATTTTAACTCACTTTCTTCGTCTTTATTCTCACCAGTTATGGTTTGTTTAGAAATTAAACGGTCAAAAAGTTCATGTGAACCAACAGGTTCACCTTGGGTGAGTAATGATGCATCACCACCTAACAATGTTAAAAATGCATTTATTTTAGCTTTTGCAGCTTCTTTTAGTTTTATTTCATCATTTGATTGCTTGGTAGGGAAGAAATTAAATGTATAAATCCTGTCAAACTTGGTATCTACGCGATTAATACGTCCAACTCTTTGCATCATTCGTGTGGGATTCCATGGTATATCATAATTTATCACCACATTGGAACGGTGCAGATTAACGCCTTCGGATAAAACCTCAGTTGAAACCAAAATGCGATAATCATCTCTTGGATGTCGTACGTTTGCATCAAAATTATCAATGACTTTATCCCGTGTTGCTTTTCCTGATCCTCCGGTAAAACACAAACCAGTATCAGAAAACTTGTTATTTATGTTTTTAGACAAATATTCGGCTGTTTCTTTGGATTCTGTAAAAATTATTAGTTTGTTTTTTTTCAGGATATTATTGTTTGAAAGTTGATCTAAAAATTTAAGCAGTTTTGGGTCTCGTTTAACTTTTTGCCAGAGAGATTTAATGGTTTTTAATATCTCAAGATCATTTTCAAGGTCTATGAGGAAATTGTCTTTAAATTCATTGCTTGCAAATTTTTTGGTTTTGCCTTGATCAATCAATCTTTGAATAGCTTTGTCATCGTCATTTTCCAGATACTCAAAAATCTTATAGGAATATTTTTTACTCACATAGACATTGCCATTTTTAAATTCCTTAATAAACATATCATAAGAATGGATAAATCTATCAACAGAGTTTTTAAAAGCGAAAAAACTGCTTTCTAACCTTTTAACCAGCAGGATTTTCATAAATTTTCCCATATTTTTTTGGGATTGTTCCTCAAGTTGATCAATTGGACCTTTGTAATACTTTGGCAAAAAAGGAGTGTATCGTGAATATATAAATTTTTTGGAAATCAGTTTTATGGTTGTGTTAAAAATTTTATCTTCTTGATCATTTAGCTGATAAAATAGCGGTTTAGGATTTTCCACATCGGGAAACTTTAGATTTTGTTTTTTTAAATCATCAGCAAAGTATTTTGTGATTTCTGTTCTGGTGCGACGGACCATCAAATATTTAAGTACTTTTTCACGTATTTCTTTGGAATTTTTTTTAACAATATTTATATATTCAGAATAATCTCGTTGTCTGTCCAGATTTTTCAATTTTTTATCCAATCTGTTAAAAAAGGACTCAAGGTCTGGTAAATTAGGAATAGTACTTTTCCTTGCTTTTTGAAACAATTTTATCTGGCTTAAAATGTCTTTTGGGGAATTATTATAAGGTGTGGCTGTTACTAAAATCACTCTTTTACCGCGACAAATTTCAGCTAATTCTTCATAAGTAATATTTGTTTCTGTTCTAAAATGGTGGGCTTCATCAATAATAATATTTTTATATTTTTCTGTTCCTCTGTCAATAATTTTATTAAGTTTTCCTCTGGATTCAAAATCAGCAGCCACTTTAAAACCGGAAAAGACATTTGGCCATGAACCAGGATTCTTTTTGTCAAGCAGGGCAGGAGGCGCTATCACCAGTGTTCTTCCGTCTAACTGACCGGCAAGCATGGCTGCAATGTATGTCTTTCCAAGACCTACTACATCAGAAATAAAAACACCACCATATTCCTCAAGAATTTTCTTTACATTTAATACTGCCTGTTCCTGATATTCCAGTTTTTTAAATCCTTTGGGTAAATATTTTATAAATATTTTATCTGTTGTGCCCAATTGCTCATTAAAGTATTCATACAAAAATTTCAGATAAAGTTGATAAGGTGTAATATCCATACCTATCCATGTTTTTGAAATTGTCTTAACATACACTTCCCTAACATCTACGGAATTCTTCCATAGTTCCTCAAATTTTCGTTTTGCAAATTCATAATCCGCACGATTTTTTAGTTCTACATTAAATTCAAGATTATCTACTAAACCTGACCGGGTAAAATTGCTGGAACCTGTAATGACCCGACCTACATCGCGGTCGCCTTCGGCAAAAGTCATAATATAAAGTTTGGCATGAATATTTTGCGATGGATAAGCGTTGATTTCAAGTTTCTTACTGTGAATCCATTTTATAAATTTTTCAACACCTTGTTCAACTTCACGTTTATCTTCCGAATTCTCCATCTCCTTTTCCACAAGTCCTGAATATTCCTGCTTTGTTTCTGCATGTGAAAATTGTATTGACTGCTCAAAGTTTTTATTTGCTTTTTCTAATAAATCATAAGTAGTTTTGTCTGTGCTTATGCCAATCAGAATTCTAATCTTTTCTGTATTTTCTAATGATTTATAAACAGCATGAAAACCACTTGTATAAAAATATCCGACAAGACAATCAAAAAATTTGGTATCTTTTATTAAAATACCAAATCTGTTTTTAAGATTTTGATGTTCCTCATTAGTAATAAAAGTCAAATCTGTGTTGGTCATATTTTTGTTTCCCTTTTTAGTTATGCACTTTTCGTTCTTTAACAAACTTACACAATATATTGTAAAACATAAGTTTTATAATTTTGGTAACAAAAATACAAAAAAATGACTTATTGAGAAAAATTTAATCTTTTAATTTATTAGTAATTTAGCAATTTAACTTTTTAACTTTGAACTTGAAACTGGAAATTTTAAACATATATGTCTGACATTAATAAATCTGACCCTAAAAAATATATTATTATAAAAGGAGCAAGGGTTAATAATCTGAAAAATGTTGATGTTACTATTCCCCGCAATAAGTTTGTTGTAATTACAGGCGTATCCGGCTCAGGTAAATCTTCTTTGGCTTATGATACTTTGTATGCTGAAGGACAACGAAGATATGTTGAAAGTATTAGCTCTTATGCCCGCCAGTTTCTTAGCAAAATGAAAAAGCCCGATGTGGACTATATCAAAGGCATATCTCCTACAATAGCCATTAAACAAAAAAATATATCTAAAAATTCCCGCTCAACTGTTGGCACTTCTACTGAAATATATGAATATCTTAAACTATTATATGCAAAAACAGGAAAGACATATTCACCAATATCAGAAAAAATTGTAAAAAAACAAACTGTCTCTGATGTTACTGACTACATATTATCATTAAATGATAATGTTAAAATAATTATTTATTCACCTTTAATAGTAAGACCAAAAAGAACTTTTAAAGAGCAACTCAACATATTTTTGCAACAGGGATATTCAAGGATATTATTAAATAACAAAATTGTAAGAATAGACCAGATAATTAATGATGTTAAAGAAAAAAATACTTCTGATTCTTTTCTAATTATTGACAGATTGACTGTCCGACATAATGATGAGGAATTTAATTCAAGGATAGCAGATTCTATTCAGACAGCTTTTTTTGAAGGTCAGGGAGAGTGTGTTATAGATTCATTTAAAGATGATGCATCTCATTCGGATAAAAGAAAAAAAATTTCAAATAAGTTTGAATTGGATGGAATTAAATTTGAAGAGCCATCTGTTAACTTGTTTAGTTTTAATAATCCTTATGGTGCCTGTCCAACCTGTAATGGATTTGGTAATGTGATTGGTGTTGATAATGACTTAGTTGTGCCAAACAAAGACCTTTCTATCTGTGAAGATGCGATTTCTTGCTGGAAAGGAGAAAAAATGAGCAAATGGAAAGTTCATTTAATTAACAATGCTTCTGAATTTGACTTTCCTATACATAAACCGTTTTATGAATTAACTGATAAAGAAAAAGAATTACTGTGGACCGGCAATAAATACTTTTATGGCTTAAACACTTTTTTTAAATTTATAGAAAAAAAATCTTATAAAATACAATACAGAGTTATGCTATACCGGTATCGCGGAAAAACTTTATGCCCTGATTGTAAAGGAACAAGATTAAGAAAAGAAGCAAACTATATAAAAGTCAATGGCAAGTCAATAACAGAACTGACCTCAATGCCTGTAACAAAATTATTTTATTTTTTTGAAAATATTAATCTTAACGCTCTTGATAAAACTGTTGCAAAAAGGTTATTAACAGAGATAACAACCCGTCTGCAATTTCTTATTGACGTGGGATTGGGATATTTAACACTTAATCGTATGTCTTCTTCATTATCAGGAGGCGAGACACAAAGAATGAACCTTACAACATCACTGGGAAGCAATCTTGTTGATTCTATCTATATCCTTGATGAGCCGACCATAGGACTGCATCCCCGCGACACTAAACGGTTGATAAAAATTTTGTTACAACTTAGGGACTTGGGAAACACTGTAATCGTTGTTGAACACGACGAAAATGTGATAAAATCAGCTGACTATTTAATAGATATAGGACCTTTGGCTGGTATTAACGGAGGACAAATAATCTTTCAGGGTTCTTATAAAGATTTGTTACAAAAACATAACTCTCTTACTGCTCAATATCTTAACAGGCAAAGACAAATACCTGTGCCTGAACAAAGAAAAATCCGAAACAAATTTATTGAAATAAAAGGAGCAAAAGAAAATAATCTTAAAGATATAAATGTTAAATTTCCTCTGAATATTATAACAGTTGTTACAGGTGTTAGTGGTGTTGGAAAAACATCTCTTGTCCAAAAAATTCTTTATAATGGTTTAAAAAGAAGATATGATGGCTCTGCTGAAAAACCCGGAGAATTTCATAAATTAGATGGAGATATAAACAGTATTTCCAATATTGAACTTGTTGACCAAAATCCTATTGGCAGATCATCACGTTCCAATCCTGCTACTTATATTAAAGCTTATGACGATATAAGAATTCTTTTTTCTCAGCAACAACTTTCAAGAATAAGAGGATATAAACCCGGATATTTTTCTTTAAACGTGCCCGGTGGTCGCTGCGAAGAATGTAAAGGACAGGGCTTTGTTAAAATTGAAATGCTGTTTATGGCTGATGTTTATCTGATATGCGAAAATTGTAAAGGTAAAAGATTCAAATCCGAACTGCTTGATGTCCAATATAAAGACAAAAATATTAATGATATTCTTAAACTAACTGTTAATCAGGCAATTGACTTTTTTTCTTCTTATAAAACAAATAAAAATTATAAATATTATATATTGGAAAAAAAGATTGTTAATAAACTTAAGCCATTACAGGATGTTGGCTTGGGTTATCTCTGTTTAGGACAATCTTCAAGCACTTTGAGTGGGGGAGAAGCACAACGGATAAAACTGGCTTATTTTATCTCAAAAGGCAAGACAAAAGATAATACTCTGTTTATCTTTGATGAACCTACAACAGGACTGCATTTCCACGATATTAATAAATTATATCAATCTTTTAAAGCATTAATTAATAACGGACATTCAATTATTATTGTTGAGCATAATATGGATATTATTAAATGTGCTGACTGGGTAATTGACCTTGGCTATGATGGTGGCGAAAATGGTGGATATCTTGTGTTTGAAGGAACTCCGGAACAATTAATCAATTGCAGGGATTCTCAGACAGGACTTTTTTTAAAGGATAAACTTGTTTTAAAAAAATTATGAATTATGAATTATGAGTTATGAATTATTTGCATTGAAATTGTTGAAATATGAAATTCAAAATGCCGGTGAATAATTATTGCTCAATATAATGACTATTAATTTACCTCCCGACAGGTCGCGTAGCACCTGTTGGGTATATATTGACAGGATATAATTGTGGAATACAGAGATAAGGGAAAATGGTAATATATACTAAAAATTATACAGAATTTTGGTTTAAAGGACATTTTTAATGCTTAAATTTTCTAAAAGGCTTATTATTGT
>CAZZDX010000023.1:0-17808 GCA_964653185.1 uncultured Bacteroidales bacterium | reverse complement strand
CGTCAGTTGATTCTGTATTTTTTTGGTTTTATATTTTCTAATTTTTCTTTTTTTATTTTATCATTATTATATAAATATTTATTTATTTTTTGCTTAATTATATTTTTATCTAAATATGTTTTCAAATCCATATAGGGAGGATTTTCTCTTAATCTTATAAATCTTTTATTTATATATGTAAAATATCCTATAGTCATTTCTGTAAAAAACAGAAGTATAAATACAAGAAATATAACAATTAATGTTAATATTAATTTTGCCTTAAAAGGATGTTTATTAAACCTATTCATAAAACATTTAATTTTTATACAATAAATAATTCCCCATAACAAGATAATCCATTTCTGTTTTCATAAAACATTTATAAGCATGTTCAGGTGTACATACAATTGGCTCTCCTCTTACATTAAAACTTGTGTTTAAGAGCATTCCACAACCTGTCTTTTCTTTAAATTTGCTAATCAATTTCCAGTATTTTTCATTGGTTTTTCTATGCACAGTTTGAATTCTCGCTGAAAAATCAGTATGAGTGATTGAAGGAATATCGGACTTTACATAATTTATTTTATCATAAACAGATAGCTGCATATAATTATCAGGTAAATGTTTTCTTCTATTTTTTTTAACATCAGCAACAACAAGCATATAAGGAGATTTTACATCCAAATCAAAAAAATCTCTTACATCTTCTGCTAAAACAGAAGGAGCAAAAGGACGAAAACTTTCTCTGTGTTTTATATTCAAGTTTACTTTTTTCTGCATCTCAGGATTTCTTGCATCAGCAATAATACTACGATTTCCCAAAGCCCTTGGACCAAATTCCATACGACCCTGAAACCATCCTATAACATTGGCTTCTGCAATTAACGATGCTGCTCTGTCTATTAATTCATCAAAATCATCATATTTTTTATATACTGCATTGCATTTTTTTAAACATAATTCTATATCAAAATTTGAAAATTCAGGACCAAGATATGCACCATTCATACCATCAAAATCATCATTAAGTTTTCTTTCTTTATTATAATAAATATAATAAGTTGCTAAAGCCGCACCTATTGCACCTCCTGCATCTCCTGCTGCCGGCTGAATAAATATATTCTCAAAAATTTTATCCTTTAATAATTTTCCATTTGCAACACAATTCAAAGCAACACCACCGGCTAAACATAAATATTTTGAATTTGTAATTTTTTTTACCTGTTTAGCCATATTAATTACAATATCTTCTGTTATATTCTGGATAGCATAAGCAAGGTCGCAATATTGCTGCTCCAGTTTAGAATCAGTAGCCCTTTTTGGAAAACCGAACAATTTTTCCCACTTTTTATCTTTTACCATCCTCAATCCTGTGGTATAATTAAAATAATCCTGATTTAACCATATTGAACTATCTTGTTTTATCTCAACTAAATTTTTTTTAATAATTTTTATAAACTTTTTAACATTTTCCGACTTTGGATTGCCATAAGGAGCCAATCCCATCAATTTATACTCTCCTGAATTTACTTTAAAGCCCAAAAAATAAGTAAATGCTGAATATAATAATCCAACAGAATGAGGAAATCTTAACTCTTTAAGAATTTTTATCTTGTTTTTTTTACCAAATCCTAACGAAGCCGTAGCCCATTCACCAACAGCATCAACAGTTAATATTGCTGATTCTTCAAAGGGAGAAGCATAAAAAGCACTTGCTGCATGAGACAGATGATGCTCGGGAAACAATAATTTGATTTTATGCTTGTTATATTTCTCAATTTTATTTAGTTCTTTAAATATAACTCTTTTTAAAAACATTTTTTCTTCTAACCAAACAGGCATTGCAGAAATAAAAGATTTTAACCCTTTTGGTGCAAAAGCATAATAGGTCTCTAATAATCTTTCAAATTTTAATAATGGCTTATCATAAAAAACAATTGCATCCAGTTCATCTATAGAAGTAACAGAATATTCCAAACAATATTTAATAGCATTTACAGGAAAACAAGAGTCGTTTTTTTTTCTTGTCCAACGTTCTTCCTGTGCAGCTGCAATAATTTTTCCATCCTGCACAATAGCAGCGGCAGAATCGTGATAAAAAGCTGAAATTCCTAAAATTTTCATCTTATCTGATAAAATTAGCTAAATAATATTTCGCAATAAAAATTAGTATAAAAACAAATTTACAATAATTTTTATTACTTTTGAATTTATAAATTTATTTAAAAAAATAAAAAAATGATAGAAAATATTGTATGGGTTGATTTTGAAACCCTTGAAAGATTTATGGTTGATGTGTTTAAAGGTTCTGGTGTTAAAGAAGATGAAGCAAAAATTTGTGCTAATGTCTTAATTACTGCTGATAAAAAAGGTATTGATTCTCACGGTATAAACCGCTTAAAATCAATGTATTATGACAAGATAAAACAAGGCATATTAAATCCTGTAACAAATTTAGAGATAGTAAAAAAAAGTCCTACTACTGCTGTCATTGACGGACATAATGGTATGGGTCATGTCATTGCTAAAAAATCTATGCAAATAGCAATAGATAAGGCAAAAAAATTTGGAATGGGAATGGTTGTTGTAAGAAACTCTAATCATTATGGCATTGCAGGATATTATCCTCTTATGGCTGTTGATGCAGGAATGATTGGGATGTCAGGAACTAATGCCAGACCATCAATAGCACCTAGCTTTGGTGTTGAAAATATGTTAGGAACCAATCCTTTAACTTTTGCAATGCCTTCGGATGAAAAATTTCCGTTCTTTCTTGACTGTGCTACTTCCGTGGCTCAACGTGGCAAAATTGAGGTCTATGCCAAAAAAAATAAAGATATTCCTAAAGGATGGGTTATAGATAAAAAAGGGGAAATAAGAACTGACTCTGAACAAATTCTTATTGATTTGGTAAAAGGAAATGCTGCTTTGGTTCCTCTTGGTGGTGTTGGCGATGAGACAGCAGGATATAAAGGATATGGATATGCTACTGTTGTAGAGATACTTTCTGCTGCCTTGCAACAAGGTAGATTTATGAATCTGCTTACAGGACTCAACGAAAAAGGTAAAAAAGTTCCTCATCATATCGGGCATTTCTTTATTGCTATTAATATTTCAGCATTTACAAAATTAGATAAATTTAAAAAAATCACAGGAGATATATTAAGGGACTTACGTGCTTCAAAAAAAATGCCAGGATATAATAAAATTTATACCGCAGGCGAAAAAGAATATCTTACATATATGGAAAGAAAAAATAAAGGAGCACCTTTAAACAGGCAATTACAAAATGAAATTAAAGAAATGGTTAAAAAACTTAACTTAAAGCAATATGAATCAATGTTTTAAAATATTTTTGTATAAGATATGAAGTTTTCCAAAAAAAAAAAAGCCCTGATAAACATCAGGGCTTTTTTTTAAGATTCAAAAACTATCTAACTTTTGTTGCTAAATCGCTACCAGCTTTAAATTTTACAACTTTCTTTGCTGGAATTTTAATTTCTTTACCAGTTTGTGGATTTCTGCCTAATCTAGCAGAACGTTTTGCGATTGAAAAAGAACCGAAACCAACTAGTGCAACTCTATCACCTTTTTTTAATGATTTAGAAGTAACACTTACAAAAGAATCTAATGCTTTTCTTGCATCAATTTTTGTTAAATTAGCTTCTTTAGCTATTGAATCAATTAATTGTGCTTTGTTCATATCTTATTTTTTTTAGATTAATAAATAAATTGAATTAATTATTTGCAAAGATAATCTATTTCTTTAAACCAGCAAGTTTTTTTTAAAAAAACATTGAAATTGTTAATAAATAGAGCTTTTTGTTAATAACTTTCGGTAAAAACAGGATATTATAACAGAAATAAGTATGTTTTTTGGTTAAAAAATAAAAAAATTTTTAGCTAAAATTAATTTTATCTTAAAAAAACCATAAAAAAATTATTAATTTTCTAAATTTAGCATAAAAAATCATAAAAAAGCTATACTTTCCAATTATTATTTATTCTAAATCCTCTCAGAAATTCTTTTGTATTCATTTTTCCCTTTCCTGATAGTTGTAATTCCTGCAAATGTATTAACCCATCAATAGCAGTAATGCTTATGTTATTCTTACCATCAGTAACAATTTCTCCTGTTTTATAGCTAACACTCATTTTTTCTTTTAATGTCTTAAAAATTTTAATATAATATCTTTTATTATCAGGAGAAATAAATTCTGTATAAGCAGCAGGATGTGGGCTAAGTCCTCTTATGAAGTTATAAATATTATCAACAGAGTCGTTCCAGTTTATTCGGCAATCTTTTTTTAATATTTTTGGTGCATATTTAAGTTTATTATTTTTATTGTAAAAATCATGCTGATTAGTAGTTAAATAATTACCCGACTGAATGGCTTTAACTGTTTTAACAGTTAATTCTGCTCCTGATTTCATTAATTTATCATGGAGTTCTCCTGCTGTTTCTTCCGGTCCAATAGTTATTTTTTTATTAAAAATAATATTACCTGTGTCAATATTATGTTTTAGAAAAAAAGATGTTATGCCTGTTTGTGTTTCGCCATTTATAATTGCCCGGTTAATAGGTGCGGCACCTCTATATTGAGGTAATAATGAAGGATGTATGCTAAATGTGCCCAAGCGAGGCATATCCCATACAATATCAGGAAGCATTCTAAAAGCTACTATAATCTGCAAATCAGCTCTTAATGAACGCAACTCTTTAATAAAATTATTATCTTTTAAGTTTGTTGGTTGTAATAATGTTAAATTATATTTAAGAGAATATTCTTTTATAGCTGAATACTTTATTTTTCTTCCTCTGCCGACAGGTTTGTCGGGAGATGTAATTACACCAACAATATTGTTTTTATTTTTTATCAAAGCATCTAATGATGCAACGGCAAATTCAGGTGTCCCTATAAAAACAATACGTAGGTCTTTGTTCATAAGATGGTTATCTTGATAGTGGTTTGGCATTATATGAACTTTTTTCAGTAAGTTCATCTCTTAATTTAATCATTTTTATTGCAGATATAGCAGCTTCCACTCCTTTGTTGCCATATTTACCTCCTGAACGGTCTTTTGCCTGTTGTTTATCATTTGTGGTAAGAACACCAAATATGACAGGAGTATTATAATATAAATTTACATCTGTTATTCCTTTTGAAACAGAGTTGCATATAAAATCAAAATGTCGTGTTTCACCCTGAATAACACAGCCAAGACAAATAGCAGCATCAACATCAGCATACTCAATAGCATATTGAGCACCTAATGGTAATTCAAAACTTCCGGGAACATACTTCACTGTTATATCTGACTCTAATGCTCCGTTTTTTATCAATGTTGAATAAGCACCTTCTAATAAAGCATCAGTAATTTCTGAGTTCCATTCAGAAACGACTATTGCAAAAGTCATACCTTGTGCCGAAGGAATTGTATTTTTATTATATTCGGATAGATTTTTAAGATTTGAAGCCATTTTAACAAAATTATTGAATTATTTTTTTCCCATTAACCCTTCTGCTCTTGCTATATATTTTTCAATCTCTCTTGCTTCAAAACTTTTATTATAATTTTTTTGTATCTTTTTATATACTTCAACAGCTTTATCAAATTTATTTAACTCTTCATATGTCTGACCGGCTTTCTTTAGAAACAAAGGAGATATAAAATCATTATCATTTTTATTAGCTGCTTCAAGATAGTAATCTGCTGCTTTTTGTTTATCGCCTAATTCCATATAAGCATCGCCAATAGCACCAATAGCCATAGGTGCCACAATTTGGTCTTTGGATTTGAACTTTTTAAGATATTTAATAGCATCATTAAATTCACCTTTTTTTAAATAACATATTCCTAAATAATAATTGGCTAAGTTAGCTGACTTTGTTACCCTATATTCATCAATAATATCAATAAAACCCAAATAATTGCCATCACCATTTATTGCTAAGTCCAAAGAATCCTGCTCAAAATATTTTTCTGCCATAAACATCTGTGATTGTGCTTCTATCTCTTTGGGCTTAAGAATATATTTTTTATATCCCATATAAGCCAAAACAATTACAATTATTGCACCAAGAACAATTAATATAATCTTTTGATTATTTTCTATAAATTGCTCTGTCTTACTGAGTCCTTCCTCAACAGCAACGATTCTTTCTTCTGTAGTATCTTTCTTTTTTGTCATATTTTTAGTTTTAAAATTACAAAAATAATTTTTTTATTTGAATAATAGAATACTTTACCATGATTAATTCATAAATTTTCAGAATATATATATCACTAGCCCCACCTTTTAAGGCGGGGACAAGAATAATGGCACTATACCCTCTGCAAAATTTTCAAAATTTTATAAAATAAAAATTAAAATTTTGAAAATTTTGCAGAGGTGGGTGTTGCTTAAATCTATACCCCGCCCTGAAGGACGGGGCTAATGATAATAACATATAATTTAATTTATGAACTTAGCGAAGCGATCTCACGAAGTAATAATTCAGGTTGCATTAAAAATTTGTAAATTTATTCAACAAGGTTAACCTTATGGAATACAAAACAGTCAGGCAGATATCTGATTATTACACAGGATTAACATTTTTTACTTATTTTGGAGCAATTTTAAGCAGATAAATGCTTATTATTCCAAATAATATATTCGGTATCCATACACCTATTGCAGGATTTAAATTTCCCATAGTTGAAAAAGTTGTTGATATCTGCATAAACAGTATAAAAGCAAAACTTATTGTTAATCCTGCACCGAGAGAAAGTCCTATACCGCCTTTTGCTTTACGACTTGATAAAGAAACACCAATTAAGGTTAAAATAATTGTTGAAAAAGGAAATGCTATTCTCTTATGCTTTTCTACTTCATAAAATTGAATATTACTTGACCCTTTATGTTTTTCTTCTTTAATAAAACTTCTTAGCTGCGAAAATCCCATTGTTCCTACATTTTTAACTTTTTGTATAAAATCAGCAGGATTTATATTTAAAACAGTATCCTTTTGTTTACCTGTATTAAGTTTTTCATCCATCCCACTAATTAATCTGATATAATAATTTTTTATGTTCCATTTATTTGATATGCTATCCCATTTAATAAAGTCAGAAGATAATTTGTAATAAATAGTTCCTTTTCTTGATTTTTCTAATGAAAAATTATACCCTGTATTTGTCTCATCATTATAACTCTCAACATAAACAAATGTATTAGGACTAATTTGTAAATGTGTATTCCCTTCTCTATATGTTGAAGGGTTTTTAAGATATGTATTTTGAAAAGCGATTCTTTTTTTATTCGCATGAGGTATTACAAAGTTAGCCAAAAAAAATGTCATCAAAGCTAATATCAGTGCTGATATTAAATAGGGAACCAATACTCTTTTAAAACTAATACCACTTGCTAAGATAGCAACAAATTCATTGTCAGAAGCCATTTTGGCAGTAAAAAATATAACTGCAATAAAAGTAAATAAAGGGCTAAATAGATTAACAAAATATGGAACAAAATTTAAGTAATAAGTAAAAATTATTTCATTTAAAGGAGCTTGTTTTTCTAAAAAGTCATCAATTTTTTCAGAAACATCAAATGCTACTACAATTAAAATTAATAAGCTCGTTGCTAAAATAAATGTCCCTAAAAATCTTTTTATAATATGTATATCTAACTTTTTCATTCAAAATTTAATTTTCATTGTTAAATTACTCACTTCGTTCGTGAGATCGCTTCGCTAAGTTGCTAAATTGTTATATTCTACTCTGCTTGGTAATAATTTAAATTAATACCATTGGATAATATCCGATGGCATTAATGTCTGATTATTTGTATATTAAATTTTAAAATTTTACCAATCAAGGTATAAATTGTCTCAAATTTCATTTTACAATCTTACCGATAATTGTTTTATCATTTTATTTTTCCAGTTTATAAAAGTTCCGTTAATAATTTTTTTGCGGGCTTGTTCAGCCAACCATAGATAAAATCTAAGATTATGGACGGAAGCAATCATTGCTGCTAACATTTCTTTTGCAGCAAACAGATGATTTAAATAAGCTTTTGAATACTGTTTATCAACAAAAGATGTTCCATTTTCATCAATCATTGAAAAATCATCTTTCCATTTTGCATTTTTTATGTTAATAGTGCCGTTTTGTGTGAACAACATTCCATTTCTTCCGTTTCGTGTTGGCATCACACAGTCAAACATATCAACACCAAGAGCAATACTCTCTAATATGTTTACTGGAGTTCCAACGCCCATAAGATAGCGTGGCTTATTATATGGTAAAATATCACATACAAGTTCTGTCATTTCATACATTTTTTCAACAGGTTCTCCAACAGAGAGTCCTCCTATAGCATTAGCTTCACGATTAAAAGAAGCAATGGTCTCTGCTGATTCTATCCTTAAATCTTTATAAACACTTCCCTGCACAATAGGAAACAAAGCTTGGGAATATCCATATTTGCTTTGTGTATTATCAAATTGCTTACAACATCTTTTAAGCCATTTATGTGTTAATTTCATTGAATTTTTTGCATATTCATAATCACAAGGGAAAGGAGTACATTCATCAAAAGCCATCATAATATCAGCACCTATAGTCCTTTGAATATCTATTACTTTTTCAGGAGTAAAAAAGTGTTTAGAGCCATCAATAAAAGATTGAAAATTCACTCCTTGTTCTGTTATCTTACATGTAGGCGATATTGAATATATCTGATAACCGCCACTATCGGTTAAGATGGGCTTATTCCAACCATTAAATTTATGTAAACCTCCTGCTTTCTCAATGACTTCCAACTTTGGTCGCAAATATAAATGATACGTGTTACTAAGTATAATTTGAGCATTTATATCTTTATCTAATTCCCATAAGTGAACACATTTAACATCACCGGCAGTACCAACAGGCATAAAAACAGGTGTTTTTATAATGCCATGCTCTGTAATTATTTTTCCTGCACGAGCTTTAGAATTTTTATCTCCTTTTATAATACTAAACTCCATATTTATTTTTTAATTTTAAAATTTATCAAAGATAATTTATATTACTAAAATAGAATAAATATATTTGCAAATATAATTTTCTAAACTAATTAATAAAAAAACAAGTTTGATTTATACTATCTTTATAATATTCGTAATATCTACTATAATACAACTTATTTATTACTGGATAATATTTGGACATTTAGCTTTTTATCACAAAAAGCAAGTGTCAAAGCAAAATAATTCTGTATCTGTTGTTGTATGTGCAAAAAATGAGTTTGGAAACCTAAAAAAATTTTTGCCTCTTATTCTTAAACAAGATTATCCTGACTTTGAAGTTGTTGTTGTGAACGACAATTCTGATGATGAGAGTTCTTTTTTGTTAAACTCTTTTTCTGAAAAATATAGAAATCTTACTGTTATCAATCTTTGTAATAGTGTAAAATTTTTTTCAGGCAAGAAATTTCCTTTATCATTAGGAATAAAATCAGCAAAAAATGATATAATACTATTAACTGATGCTGATTGTTATCCAAAAACAAATCAATGGATAACAAATATACAAAAAAACTTTGTTGGAAATACTGAAATAGTACTTGGCTATGGAACTTATGAACAAAAAAAAGGTCTGTTAAATAAATTAATCCTTTTTGACACTCTTAATATTGCTATCCAGTATTTTTCTCTATCACTTATTGGACAAACATATATGGGTGTTGGAAGAAATCTGGCATATCGTAAATCATTGTTTTATAAAAATAAGGGCTTTATATCACATTATAATATCATTTCCGGTGATGATGACTTATTTATAAGTAAAGCAGCTACAAAACATAATACTAATATTGAAATAAGTCCTGACAGCCATACTGTTTCTATTCCTAAAACTTCATTTAAAAAATTGATAAAACAAAAAAGAAGACATCTCTCTACATGTACTTTATATAAAAATAAGCAAAATTTTTTTTTAGGATTATTTTCATTTAGTCAGTTTTTGTTCTTTTTATCCTTTATAATTCTTATCTCTTTAACTTACAATATCTTAATTATATGTTCGTTGTTTTTTATAAGGGCTATTAGTCAGTTATTTATATTAAAAAAATGTATGAATAAATTAAAAGAAAAAAAAATATTATTACTTTCGCCTATATTTGAACTGTTTTTTATTTTATTAAATTCATTATTAGTATTTTTAAATCTTTTTTCTAAAAAAAATAAATGGAAATAAATCCTCATCTTACACCTAAAGCATTACGGGATTATAAGTTAGTTTGTCTTGCCATTGACAAAGACGATAGAAAAGCTTATGCCGAATTGATGAGTAACTACAAGGATTCTATTTACTTTATGTTACTAAAAATGACTAATAATCCTGATGATGCCGAAGATTTAACAATTGAAGCTTTTGGGAAAGCTTTTGAAAAGTTGTATCAATATACTCCTGATTATGCTTTTAGTACATGGCTCTTTAAAATTGCTTCAAATAATTGTATTGACTTTATTAGAAAAAAAAAGAAAAATATTCTTTCTTCTAATAAATTACAAAAAGAAAATGATGAAAATTTAGCTGATAAAATTTCAGCAGAAACATTTAATCCGGAAGAAGAATTAATAAGAAAACAAAAAAAAGAAGTAGTACGCGATATTGTTGATAAAATAAAACCTCGCTATCGTACTCTTATTGAACTTCGCTATTTTAAAGAACTCTCATACGATGAAATAACAAAAGAACTTAACATTCCTTTGGGAACTGTTAAAGCACAACTATTCAGAGCAAGATTTCTTCTATACAACATCCTTAAAAATTCTAAAGAAAAAATATAAAATATTCAGTTTTATGTATATTTATATGGATTCTTCAATAACAATTTTTTATTATACGGAACTTTGTGGTAAAAAAATAAAACCACAAAGAAACCACAATAATCGCACAAAAAATTAAGATAATATAACCAAAAAGTAAAAAAAATGATTACAACAAATTTTCAAAAAGCTATATTACAAGGGATTCCCGACAAACTTCCAAAACCGCAATCTTATGATAAAAATATAGATCACGCTCCGAGAAGAAAGGATATTTTAAATAAAAAAGAAAAAAAACTTGCTGTAAAAAATGCTCTTAGATATTTTGATAAAAAACATCATTTTGTCTTGGCTCCTGAATTTGCAAAAGAACTGAATGATTATGGCAGAATTTATATGTACCGTTTTCGCCCTTATTATAAAATGTATGCAAGAAATATAGAAGAATATCCTTGCAAATCAAAACAATCTGCTGCAATAATGCTTATGATAAACAATAACCTTGACCCTGCTGTTGCTTTATTTCCACACGAACTGATTGTTTATGGAAGCAATGGAGCAGCATTCCAAAACTGGGCACAATATCTGCTTACAATGAAATATCTTGCAGAAATGACTGATGAACAGACACTTATACTCTATTCAGGAACTCCAACAGGACTCTTTCCTTCTCACAAAGATGCACCAAGATTAGTTATCACTAATGGAATGGTAATACCAAACTATTCTTCCAAAGATGACTATGAACGTTTTAATGCTCTTGGTGTCTCTCAATATGGACAAATGACTGCTGGCTCATTTATGTATATAGGTTCACAGGGAATTGTTCATGGCTCTACAATTACCATTTTAAATGCAGCAAGAATGTATAGTAAAGGAGATATAGGAGGCAAAATTTTTGTGTCTTCCGGTTTGGGAGGAATGTCCGGTGCTCAGGCAAAAGCCAGTGTTATTGCTGGTGCCGTAGGAGTTATAGCCGAGATAAATCCTAAAGCTATTAAAAAACGCTATGCACAAGGATGGCTTAATGAAATATTTACTGACCTTGATAAATTAATGATTCGTGTTAAAAAAGCCAAAGCCAATAAAGAAGCCATTGCTTTGGGCTATCAGGGTAATATTGTTGATCTTTGGGAAAAATTTGTAGAATCAGATATACAGGTTGAATTAGGTTCAGACCAGACATCTTTGCACAACCCTTATGCCGGCGGCTATTATCCCGCAGGGATGACTTTTGAAGAATCAAACAAAATGATGGTTAAAAATTCTAAAACTTTTAAAGAAAAAGTCCAGGCATCTCTCAGAAGACAAGTAAAAGCTATTAACAAAATGGTTAAAAAAGAAATGTTTTTCCTTGATTATGGCAATGCTTTTTTATTAGAAGCAGGTAGAGCAAATGCTGATATTTTTAAATCTGACGGTACATTCAAATATCCTTCTTATGTTCAAAATATTATGGGACCTCTGTTCTTTGATTATGGTTTCGGTCCTTTTCGATGGGTATGCACATCAGGAAATCCAAAGGACTTAAAAAAATCTGATAACATTGCTACTCAGGTATTAGAAAATATTGCTAATAATGCTCCAAAAGAAATTATTAGCCAACTAAGAGATAATATACACTGGATTAAACAAGCTGATAAAAACAATTTAGTTATTGGCTCACAAGCAAGAATATTATATGCTGATTGTGAAGGGAGAATTAAAATTGCAGAAAAATTTAACAAAGCTGTTAAAGATGGTATAATATCAGCTCCAATAGTGCTGGGAAGAGACCATCATGATACATCAGGCACTGATTCGCCTTATCGTGAGACATCAAATATTTATGACGGCTCTCAATTTACTGCTGATATGTCTATACAAAATGTTATAGGAGGTGCATTTAGAGGAGCCACCTGGGTATCTATCCATAACGGCGGTGGCGTTGGCTGGGGAGAAGTTATAAACGGTGGCTTTGGAATGGTATTGGATGGATCTGATGATGCTGACCGCAAATTGAAAGCAATGCTATATTGGGATGTAAACAATGGAATAGCCAGACGAAGCTGGGCAAGAAATAACGGAGCTATGTTTTCTGCCAAACGAGCTATGAAAACAGAATCAAAGTTAAAAATAACAATGCCAAATATCGCAGATGATAAATTAATTGATAAGTTGTTCTAATAATTAGTGTTTGTTAGATTAACCCTTGTTAAGTCAAGGGCTAATGAAATTTAATAATATAAAATATGTTTCCCTAATTTCCTTTTTCGTTTTTAATTCTTTTTTTACTTTACAATATGACAGGAAAAAATATTTTGCTCCGTGCTGTTGAGCCATCAGATATTGATTTGCTTTATAAATGGGAAAATGATACTTTAATATGGTATTTAAGTAATACTATAACACCTTTTTCTAAATTTACTCTTGAAAAATATATTATAAATACTCATCTTGACATCTATGCTACCAAACAACTAAGATTAATGATAGATTTGATTAATAATTCTGAAAATGATGACAAAACTATTGGCTGTATTGATTTATTTGATTTTGATCCTAATAATAAAAGGGCAGGAATAGGAATTTTAATAAATAAAAAACAAAGAAATAAAGGATATGCTTCTGAATCATTAGAAATAATAATAAAATATAGTTTTAATACATTAAAACTTCACCAACTCTATTGTAATATATCCATAGATAATATTTTGAGCTTAAAACTGTTTAAAAAATATAATTTTCAGATAATTGGAGTAAAAAAACAATGGCTACAAATAAATAATGAATGGAAAGATGAATATATGCTGCAATTGATTAATGCTAAGTCATTATCAAAATAATTATCCGTCTGAAGCGGATATCAGAATATAAGAACCGTCTTTTTTATTTTTATCCTAAAAAAATGCTACATAAAAAAAAATCAAAAAAGAAAATTTTATTTAAAAGAATAATATATTTTTCCTTTTTACTAATAATTTTTTGCTGTTGTATAATTGGTTATAAATTTTACAATATTGTTTACAAACCAAATGTATTTCTTAAAGACAAACAAATAACATATCTGTTTATACATAGTAATTCAAATTTTAATGACGTTGTTAATAGTTTAAAAGAAAAAGATATTCTAATTAATATAAATTCTTTTAAATGGCTTGCCAAAAAGAGAAATTATACCAAAATTTATCCCGGGAAATATCTTATCAAAGCAAATATGAACAATAATGAACTTATAAGTTTATTGCGTTCAGGCAAACAAGAACCTGTAAGATTAATATTTAATAATATACGAACAAAACAACAACTTGTATCAAAAATAGCAAAACAAATTGAAGCAGATTCATTGTCTTTAATCAAATTACTCAATGATTCGGAATATTTACACAAATTTAATCTAAATCCTGAAAATTCTATTGTCTTATTTATTCCCAATACTTATGAGTTTTACTGGAACACATCTGCCAGACAGTTTGTTGAAAGAATGTATAGAGAATACAACAATTTTTGGACTAAAGAAAGAAGAGAAAAAGCAAAAAAAATGAACTTAACACCTGTAAAGGTCTCAATATTGGCTTCAATAGTGTTGCAGGAAACAAGAAAGACAGATGAGATGTCAAGAATTGCAGGCGTTTATATTAATCGGTTAAACAAAAATATGTTGTTACAGGCAGACCCTAGTGTGATATTTGCTATTGGTGATTTTACTATAAACAGAGTGTTAAAACAACATCTTACAGTTGATTCGCCATATAACACTTATAAATATACAGGATTACCGCCAGGTCCTATTTGCTTACCAACGCAAACATGTATAGATAGAGTTTTAAATTATGAAAAACATAAGTTTTTGTATTTCTGTGCTAAAGAAGATTTTTCAGGGTATCATAATTTTGCTAATACATTACATCAACATTTGATAAATGCAAGAAAATATCAAAAAGAGCTTAGAAAACTAAAAAAATCGAATTAATCAGTTTATACTATATTTTTTTATTGCTTTATTCCATTTTTTTATGGTTTTATTTTTCTATAATTATTTTTAAAATAAAGAAATTTGTAAATTTTTGATAAATTATATAATAAAAAATAACAGAATTTAAATAAAAAATATATATTTGCACCTATTAATAAAATAAATAATTATAAATAATTAAATTTAAAAATATGAAAAAATTATTTTTTGCAATTTTGCTTGGATTTAGCATTACAATTAATTTATATGCTTCTAATCCGCCTGATGAGGGAATGTGGTTACCTATGTTCATTAACCGACTTAATTATGTTGATATGCAAAAGATGGGGCTACATTTAACTCCCGAAGAACTTTATAGTGTAAATCATTCCAGCTTAAAAGATGCTGTTGTATCTATGGCTGGAGGTTCTTGCACGGCTGAAATTATTTCAGACCAGGGATTAATGCTTACTAATCACCATTGTGGATATCCAAGTATTCAATACCATAGTAGTATTGAAAACGATTATTTAAAAGATGGATTTTGGGCAAAGACCAAAGAAGAAGAATTGTCAAATAAAGATTTGTATGTCTCTTTCTTAATTAGTATGGAAGATGTAACATCAAAGGTTTTTGCAGAAGTTAATGATACTATGTCGGAAAGCAAGAGGTCTGCTAAAATTAGTAAAGTTGCTTCAAAGTTAAAAAAAGAAGCATCGGAAGATGGCAAATATACTGTTACTATAAAAAGTTTTTTTGAAGGCAATGAATATTATATGTTTGTTTATCAGGATTATGAAGATATTCGTTTAGTAGGTGCTCCGCCTTCAGCTATTGGTAAATATGGTGGAGATACAGACAACTGGATGTGGCCTCGTCATACAGGAGATTTTTCTATGTTTCGTATTTATACTGCACCAGATGGCTCTCCTGCCAAATATTCAAAAGAAAATATTCCTTTAAAGCCAAAGCATTATTTCCCTATTTCTCTTAAAGGCGTTAAAAAAAATGATTTTGCTATGATATGGGGCTATCCCGGAGGAACTGACAGATATCTTTCTTCTGAAGGTGTTAAGGTGTTGCTTAATGAAACAGCTCCTACTATTGTAAGTATTAGAAGCGAAAAGTTAGATATAATGAAAGAGGATATGAATGCAGACCCTGAAGTAAAAATAAAATATGCTGCAAAATATGCCCAGTGTTCAAACTATTGGAAATATTTTATTGGACAAAGTAAGGGCTTAAAAGCTCTGAAAGTTTATGAACAGAAAAAAACTTTGGAAGATAAATTTCAAAAATGGGCAGATGCTAATCCTGAACGAAAAGCTAAATATGGAGATGTTGTAAAAGATATTACTGATGCTAATAAAGAAATATCAGCTAAAAAATGTCAGGAACGACTTTGGTATTTTCAGGAAACATTTATGGGTGCAGAGATATTGTATTTTGTTTATAAAAATCAAGGATTAGAAAGTTCTATCAAAAGTTTTGAAGAAAATAAGGATAGTACAAAAATTTTTGATGCATTTAAAACTGTAGCAAAAGAACATTTTAAAAATTATAATCTGCCAACAGATAAAAAGATTTTTGTTGATATTTTGGATATGTATTACAGTAATATACCCGAAGAATATCATCCTGATATATTTAAAGAAATAAAGAAAAAATATAAATGTGATTTTAATAAACTTGCAGATGCAGTATATAGTAAATCTTTCTTTGCTTCTGAAGAAAAATTTAATGAGTTCTTATCAAAACCTTCTGTTAAAAAACTCAAAAAAGATCTTGCATACCGAATTTCAAACTCATTGTTAAAAGCATTTTTAGATATGAACGTAGATAAAAGCAGTATTGATAAAAAGATGAAAAGAGCAAAACGATTATTTGTAGCAGGATTAAGAGAAATGGAACCTGACAAGACCTTTTATCCTGATGCTAATTCAACAATGAGAGTAACTTATGGACAAGTCCTTGACTATTATCCTGCTGATGCTATTCATTATGATTATGAGACCACTCTTAAGGGAATTATAGAAAAAGAAGATTCTACTAATGATGAATTTATTGTCCCTCCTAAACTTAAAGAACTATATCAGAAAAAAGATTATGGCAGATATGGTAAGGATGGTAAATTAAATGTTTGTTTTATTACTAATAATGACATTACAGGAGGCAATTCTGGAAGTCCTGTCCTTAATGGTGACGGACAAATTATTGGCATTGCTTTTGATGGAAACTGGGAAGCTATGAGTGGCGATATTGCTTTTGAACCTGCATTACAACGAACAATAAGTGTTGATATTAGATATGTAATGTTTATTATTGATAAATATGCAGGTGCTACTAATCTTATTGAAGAGATGACTTTTAAAGAATAGAAACTGTATAATTAACAGGATATTTTTATCTATATTCCTCAGAATGGCTAAAATGTTTTATGATTTTTATTGAAAAGTTCTAATCTTTTTTCAAGTTCAGGAAATTGCTCGTCAGAAATAAATGATACACAAGCTCTTAATCCTTCTGTTCGTTCGCTTCCTGTAACAGACAAAGAGATAGCACTTATACCATAATACATTAGTTTTTCAATTAGTTCTTCACCTGAAAATCCCGGATATGAGGTTGTAAAATAAAATCCATCACCAATAGGTTTATCTTCATCCATATCATAAACAATTTTAAATTCATTATCTGTAAACATCTTTTTTGCTATTTTAGCTCTTCTTGCATATTCTTTTACTACTTCCCATGGTTTATATTTGCCTTCATTAGTAGCTTTTAGCAATGCTGTCAGTCCGTATTGTGCAGAATGAGTAACTCCTGAAGATGTATTATACAAAGTTCCATAAACAATAGAATGACCAAAATTAGCAGAAGAATAATATTTTGATAGGTTCTTGTAGTTTGATTTAAACAATTTATCAGATATACACATCATACCAACTCTTTGTCCTGCATAGCTAAACACTTTTGAGCTTGAAATTGTTAAAATATAATTATCTGTATATTTAGCAACTGTTGGCTGGAAAGGTGGTTGTCCTGGAACAGATAAGTCATTTCTAAAGTCCATACCAATATAAGCAAGGTCTT
>CAZZDX010000022.1:0-17885 GCA_964653185.1 uncultured Bacteroidales bacterium | reverse complement strand
TGTTATTGGTGTGGGTTCAGTAGATATTTCTGTTACTGTTACCAATAGTTATGGCTGTCATACCGTTGATTCTGTTACTATTACTGTTAATCCTTTGCCTGTAGCATATTCAGGTGTAGATACATCTGTTTGTTATGGAAATTGTATAGGATTAGTTGCATCCGGCGGAGAAACTTATTCATGGAATACAGGAGAAGACACTGCTTCTATAACAGTATGTCCGATGAGTGATTCAACTTATACAGTAACAGCAACTGATGAATATGGATGTACAGATGCAGACGATATAATAGTAGCTGTAAATTCATTGCCGGGTGTTGATTTAGGACCGGATGATACAATTTGTTTTGACAGCCCTTATAATCCTGATTCTATAATATTGGATGCAACATGCCCGGGATGTACTTATTTCTGGATGGATGCAACAACAGATTCAGTATATTTAGTTATCGGATCAGTTGTTGGCTTAGGACCACATCTTTATTTTGTTATTGTTACAGATATTAACGGATGTCAAAACACTGATTCTGTTACTATTACAGTAATTGATGATTCAGGTATTGAAGATATGGTTAATAATGATATAGATATTAATGTATTTCCCAACCCTAACAATGGAACATTTTATGTTTCAATAGACGGATTAACAAATAATACTTTTGATTTAGTTATATTTAATGTAAATAAACAGGTTGTATTTAAAAAGAAATTAAAAAATAATTCAGGGAAATATAATAAACAGATAAATATATCTGATTTTTCTAAAGGAATATATTATCTAAAACTTGTTGATGGAAATAATACAAGAATAGAAAAAATTATTGTTCAATAAGAAATATCTGTATTTGTAAAAAGGAGGTAATTTTTTTATCTCCTTTTTTATTAGTTTAAAAATTAATAATATTAAGATGGAAAGTTTTGTTGTTTCTGCAAGGAAGTATAGGCCAAAAATTTTTGAGGAAGTTATCGGACAAAACTCTATTACAAGGACTTTAAAAAATGCTATAAAGAAAGACCATCTTGCTCAGGCATTTTTATTTTGTGGTCCCAGAGGTGTTGGCAAGACAACTTGTGCGAGAATATTAGCAAAGACAATAAACTGTGACCATATTACAGACAATATAGAACCATGTAATAAATGTGAGTCCTGTATTTCTTTTAATAATTCCACATCATTTAACATACATGAATTAGATGCTGCTTCAAGAAATTCTGTTGAGGGAATAAGAAATTTAATAGAACAGGTAAGAATACCGCCTCAGGTTGGTAAATATAAGGTCTATATCATTGACGAAGTTCATATGCTTTCTCAGCAAGCGTTTAATGCTTTTCTTAAGACCCTTGAAGAGCCGCCATCTTATGCTAAATTTATTCTTGCAACTACAGAAAAACATAGAATCATACCTACAATATTATCCCGATGTCAGATTTACGATTTTCATAGAATAAGTGTTGAAGATATTGCTAAACATTTGGAGTTTGTAGCCCAAAATGAGAATATAACAGTTGACTCAGATGCTCTTCATATTATAGCACAAAAATCCGATGGGTCTTTACGTGATGCTCTTTCAATATTTGATCAGATTGTAAGTTTTAAAGGTAATAACATAACATACGAAGATGTTATTGAAAATCTTAATATCCTTGATTATGATTATTATTTTAAAATGACTGATTTTATTCTTAAATGCGATATTCCTTCAACCTTACTTTTAATTAATGAAATTATTGATAATGGTTTTGACGGGCATCATTTTATAAATGGCTTTGGTGAACATTTGCGTAATTTATTAGTATGCAAAGATATTTCTACTATCAGGTTGCTTGAAGTAGGTAAAAATATCAGAAACAGATATAAGAAGCAATCTTCAGAATGTTCACAGGATTTTCTTTTTAAAGCTCTTGATATTAATAATAAATGTGATATCAATTATAAAGAGAGTAATAACAAACGTTTACATTTAGAGCTATCATTAATGCAAATGGCTTCTATTTTATCTGACAAAGATTCTTTACAATCTGAACAATATATTATTCCTTCCTTAAAAAAGAAAGAAATTGAAGAAGTTCCTGTTGCAAAAAAGAGTTATCAGAAAGAAGAAACAGCAATAGAACAAGATAAGACAAATGTTTCTGATAAAACAGATGTATCAAAAATCATCCCTTATAAAAAGGACTCTAAGACATTATCTATTAGAGAAGAGATGGATGATTATCTTCATAATAAAGATAAAGTTGCAGAAGAAAATATTAATACAGCTTGTGATGATTTTTCCCAAGATGAATTAGAAACAGTATGGAATAAATATACAGAATCTATATATAAAGATTTTCCTAATTTTTATAGCATATTGACCCAAGGAAAGCCCATATTAAAGGAAAATTATTTAATAGAGTTAACAATTGGTAATAAAGTTCAGGAAGAAGAATTAAACTCAAAAAAAGCAGATTTGTTAGAATTTATAAGAGAGAAATTAAATAATTATAAAATTCAAATGCAAATTGTTATAACAGAGAATAAAGGAGAGCCAATACCATATAGTCCTATTGATAAATATAAAAAAATGGCAGAAAAAAATCCTGACATTAAAAAATTTAAAGAAAAATTAAATCTTGAAATAGAGTTTTAGAGATTGTCAAAATATTTAGGGTCCAGATTAAATTCTTCTATTACATAGTTTTTATTTATCAGCAGGCACGCATTTAACAGTAATTGATTTGGAAACAATGTTAGTTCCATCAGTTACAGTAAAAAGTATATTTTCTGAGCCGTTCCAGTGTTTTATCTTTTCATTTTCTGTTTCAATTTTTTGAAGTGATTTATTTGCTTTATTATATGATTTTACTATTTTTTTAAAACTTTTTTCCCTCTCTTTAATTTTGTAATATTTTTGTCGTCGCGTTTGAAATTTTTTTACGTGCTCAAGAAAATCTTTTGCATACTTTGCGTTTGAAAATGTAATTTCCCAGCCATTTTGTTGAATATTGATAATATCATTTTTTGACCACATAAGCATAAGCTCGTCTATTGTATTATCTTTATCTGATATATATTTTGAAAAGTCATAAGTTTTTGTCTCTCCTTGTTTAAAAGAAAAATTATCAGGAAAATTAATAACAGGAGTAGCTGAAAGTTTGTCATTTGATGTGGTATTATAGCAATAAGCACCTATATCATTACAAGTATTATCAGGGTCAGAAGTGTTGACGGTACCGGCTGAATTGATACAGGGAGATTTTTTTTGTAAATGGAAGTTTGCTATAGATTCATCAACAAATAACGGGTCTGCAAAAATATTATTTTTTCCGAGCAGAGTATCAGTATTAGATAGCGAATAAGAAACAGAAAGTGTTGAATATTTATCACAGAAATAAGTATGTTTTAATGAATTTGCCATAATTGTATTTGTTACTTCTGTTTTACCTCCGAATATACCACCGACAAATTTTGATTTTACTGATTCAGATGTAACAGAAATGCCGTTTTTATAAAAAGTATTATGGTCAATAAGTGTATAAGAACCATCTTTTACCGAAATACCTATACCACAGTTTATAATAAGATTTCCTTTAACTATGACATTAGACATTTCTCCTATTGAAATTCCTTTGTCAGGAGCATTATAAATAATATTGTTCTGAATTAAACAGGATGAACCACTTATATCAATAGCGTCAAGCAAGTTTGACCATAAGTCATTTCCGTGAACAACATAAAATCTGTTATTTCTGATTATCCCATTTTTGACAAAATCAAAAGACAGTTCGCCTCTGCCATATATATCACAATTTTCAATTAATACTGATTCTGCTGCTGAGATACTCATATTTTGCATGTGTTTGAGATTCCTAATCTTGGTATTTTCTCTTATTTTATTATTAACAGTTTCTTGGTTAACAATAAAATTTCCATTTTTGTCTTTAATGTCAGAAAATGAGCTGTTTTTAATAACAATATTTCCGCCATAAGTACTCATAACTATCATCATATTAGCTTCTACTTTAACATTATCAAATGTAATATTAGAATTATAAGACGAAATCATAGCTCTTGCAATAACGATTTCATCTTTAGATGGAAAGATTTCTATGGGAGTCCATTCACAAAAAGTTCCTTTAATTCTTACATAAGACAGATTAGCTGTTGCATCCCAGAAACTTAATCCAAGCCAGTAAGTTCCGTTTGTTTTTTGTTTTATATAAATTGGTTTATTTCTAGTACCATTCATTTGTAAGTTACCATAAACAAAAATTTTGCAAGAATCAGCCATTTGTATTTCCACGCCAGATTCAACCGTTAAAGTTACGTTATCACAGACAGTAACATTATTATTAGCTATATAAGGAGAATATTTTTCAGTTAATATTGTATTTTTTAATATTTTTTCAGGTAATATGTTTTTGAAAGTATCATTTGTTAATTTTTCAGATGTTTCGGGTTCAAACACAGCGGTTATTGTTAAAGTATCAGATGTTAAAGTTATTGAAGCAGGATTAGTATTGGTTTTTGATATTCCTTTCCATCCAACAAATTTATAGCCATTTCCGGGAATTGCCTGTAATTTGATAGGTATATCCTTAAAATAAACTCCTGTAAAATTATGTGGTATTTCCATATCATTAATTTCTATTTTGCCGACATGTAACTTATTTATATTGATTTTAAGTTTGGTTGTTCCGCTTAGGTTAAATCTATCTATTATGTTTTGACAAGCATAAACCGGAGGGCTAAATGAATTGAAATTTTGTGTTTTTATTGCTAAGCCCCATTTTAAAACATGCCTGGGTAATTCCAATTCAAGATTGATTTTAAAGAGACAAGTTATAAATATTACATTTGGGAATGTAAAAGTGAGGTTAAGGTGGTCTTCAAAGTGTTTAATAAATTCGTTTTTAAATTCAGGGTTTTCTAATAGTTTTTGAAATAAAGGTTCATAATATAAAGTCATTTCTAATAAAGAATCGTTTGAAGGATTATAAAAATCTATGTTCAGGTCATGTATCAGCCATCTCCACTTTCCATCAGATGTTTTTGGTCTCCAGCATTTTATACTTTGATTATATTTTCCAATATTACCTGTAAAGATTTCTGCAATTATATAATCTATAAAATTATCCATATCCATAAGTGTTTTGACATAATTATAATTCTTTGACAAACTTATATCATTATCATTAATAAAATTTAGCATTTCATTGTAATGATTTGCATCTCCATATAAGACATTTATTGTTTTGTTATAATTTTTTAATGTGTCTTTATTTTCTCGTGTAATAGACAGCATATCTATATCATCTATATTATAATTTGCAGAAAAATAATCTTTATTATAGTCCTCTTCTATACTGTAAATACCAAAATATTTTCCATTCAGAAATAAAATAACAGGTCTGTATCCCTGAAAATCAATATTCATTTTATCTTTAAATGTTTGTCTCATTACATGAGAAAATATAAATGAACGTTCATTAAAACTATGTAAAACCAAAGATTTGAATTTTGTGATATGTTTCTCAGGAAATATTTGATGATTAATATATTTTGCACTATCATTTGTTTGTTTTATGAAAATATTGAATGGTTTTTGAGGAAAAGACAAATCTGTTGTTCCAAAAAGTTTAATATCAGCATTAACACTAAAGGCGAGTTTAGAATTAGCATCATTTTCAAAAAATTCAATATAAACAGGCCGTTTCCAATCTTTTTGTTTTTCTATGTCATTATCAACATACATACTGGTTTCATCATCCCACAAGTTATCAGGATTTGTTGATATTGATATTACAGGCAAATTAAGGTCTTCGTTAATAAAATATGTATGCGTGATTACTTTGCCTGTAATATCTTTATCAAAAGTTTTCGCTCTTATCACTATTGTTGAATCAATGGATATAGGAGAATTATATTTAATGGAATTACTATTTGGGATAGAGCCGTCAGTAGTATATCGTATAACTGCTGTAGAGGAATTTGCAGAAAGAGTTATAACCTGCTTTCCTTTATAAAAGCCGCCTTGTTTTGAAAAAAGAGGTCTTTCTGCAATATTTGTATTAATTTGCCCAAAGGAACTGAAATTAAAAGTTAAGCAAATTAGTAAAATAAATAGAGTATGTCTTTTTGTTTTCATAATGGTTATAGTATTTTTTTTTAAAAGGTAAATAAACTAAAATTTTTTATCAATCAGGCAACTGCCTGACAATCTTTTTAATTATATTTTCTGCATTGATTTCTATTAAATTGATTGTGTCGGCATTAAGTTCATTTATTAGTTCAGAAGAGAAGATATTTTCATATTTATCTAAAATTTGTTTTTGTTTTTCTGTATTTGTAAATTCCGTGTCTTTAATTTTTATTTTAAAACTATGAAATAAAGCAATATCCTGTTTGTTGTCTTTTACTGTGGAACATGTCATATACAAAGAGTTTTTTAATGCTATACAAAATGAATTTAATTTTGATTCTTTGTTTTCAAAATATTTTAAATTAAGGACATCAATATATTTGAATAGTTTTTTTAGTTTATCAAACTGACTTATTGTTTCAAATTTTGTTTGATTAAAAATCCAATAGTCATTATTATGAGTGTAATATTTTTCAAATATGTTTATAGCATCTTGTGCAGATTTTACACCTTTGATACCACAATCACATTCCGGATGTAATTTTTCGTATTCCCTTAATTGTATTTTTATGCTATTAAAATCTTCATTTGATAACATACAAGGAATACCGTGAAATAACAACACTCCTTTCCCATTATTTTTAATTTCCATTTTATTTGCAACAATATTAGCACCATTTCTTAAAGTTAATCCGCTTGGTGAGTTTTTTATTGTATTTTTTACTAATATCCCTTTTGACTGATTAGACATTAAAATGCCATTATCTGCTATACTGGAAATATTATTTTTGATAATATAAGCTATGCCTTTACTATCTATATCAATACCATCATCACAGGCATTGGTTATATTGTTATTAAGAACTATTATTTTTGAATTATCTGTATCAATTCCATCGTCAGCAACTGCATCAATAGTGTTTGAAGCTATTAAGCCCACAAAGTCCCTTGTCCATATACCATCAGCGCATGTTTGATTTGTTGTTCTATGTCCTTTTATAATATTATTATATAAGATGCCAACAACACTATCGGTACTATTTATTGCCTTATGCATTGTCTTATCATCAAAAATATTATTATCTATCACTTCATAAGATTTTTTTGTGAGCACTCCTCCAATCTCAAAAATATTTTCAAATTTAGAATAGCTTACCCGTATAGATGTATTATATGCCTGTATTGTAGCTTTCCATCTGTTACCGCGTTTAAATGGTTTGCCTGTTGCAGTATTTTTAAAGATACAATATTCAAAAATGTTTCCTTTTTTTATTTTCTCTAAAAATAATGTTTCTTTTTCTTTATCTCCATCTTTTATCCATTTCCAGTATTCATTTATATTTGGAGCAGCATCAGAGCCAATAATTTTAATTCCCTGCCAAAAAATAGTATCATTGTTTCCTTCAAAAATAATTGGCTTTTCTTTTGTGCCTTTTGCAATAATTTTTCCATTAATAATAATTTTGACATTATCTCCCATTTTCAGATTACTACCCGGATAAATTATTAGAGTGCTTTTTTTTGGAACTGTAAAATCTGTTTGAAAAGATGCTTTTCCTTTAATGGTTATATCTTGAGAATAAGCCGATAAACTTATTATAAAAAAAGCAAATACCAGTATTGTAATTTTTTTATAATTCATATTTTTTTAAAGATTAATGTTTTTTAAGGATAGTTTTATCAACAGGATGAAATTTAATCTATAATAGAATAATTATTAACATGGGATTTTACTAATACTTATACCAATTATTTTATCAAGTTAAAATTAAAAATGATTACCTTACTAATGTTACGTGTCCAATAAACTTATAAGGATTACCATTTATATCTTCAACTAATATAAGCCAGGAGTAAACACCTTCCTGAGCGAGAGACCCTCTTACTTTACCATCCCAAGGTTTTTCTATATCTTTGGTTTCATAAATTTTTTCTCCCCAACGGTTATAAATATACATTTCAAAAAAATTATTGTTTATTCCAATACCTTTGGGTATGAAACAGTCATTTAAGCCATCGCCATCAGGAGTAAAAGCATTAGGCACATAAAAAGAAAAATCCTGTTTGATAATCACATCATTACATACAGAGTCAATACATCCATGTTCGCTTATTACGGTTAGCCATACAGTATATGTTCCTGTATCTGAATATGTATGATAAGGAGATTGAAGTGAAGAATTGTTATTAAGACCTGAATTGGGGTCATCAAAATCCCAGCTCCAATAACTGGCATCTATTGATTGATCAAGAAATGAAATAATAGGATTATCAATATCACTGCCAATTTTAGGATTTGGATAAAAGCTTGCAACAGGATTTTGATATACTGTTATCATATCCTGATAAGTGTAAATACCATCACAGCCATCAATTGTGGTTACAGAAAGAGTAATATCATAAGTTCCTGCATCATTAAACAGATGTGAAGGATTTTGTGCTGTGGATGTATTATCAGAACCGGAGTTTGGGTCACCGAAATTCCACAGATAATTCTGAATATTAGGAGTTGTGCTGTCTGAAAAATTTATTAAAAGTGGCTCACAACCATCAACGATATTAGCAGAAAAACTTATATTTGGTGCAGCATAGATAGATATTGCTATATCATCGGTATCTGTGCATCCATGTGCATCTATTACTGTTAATGAATAAGTTATATTATTTGTTGGATTAGCTGTTGGATTAGAAGACATAACAGAACTTAATCCTGTAGAAGGACTCCATGTATATATATAAGACGGTGTGCCTCCACTTGCTGTCGGACTTCCTCCTATTAATAAATTATCTCCTTCACAGATACTTTGGTCTGTTCCTGCATTTGCTGTAGGATTAGGATTAACTATTACTGTTATATCATCAGTATTTGTGCATCCACTTGCATCTGTTACGGTTAAGATATAGGTTGTAGTTATTACAGGACTTACTGTTATTGAATCTGTCATATCACTTGTACTCCAGTTATAGTTATATGTCGGAGTTCCTCCTGTTGCTGAGCCAATTAATGTTGCAGATGAACCAATACATATTGACTGGTCTCCTCCTGCATTAGCAACAGGGCTAGGATTAATTGTTACTGTTATGTCGTCAGTATCTGTACATCCGTTTGCGTCTGTTACAATTACTATATAAGTCATGGCACCTGTTGGATTGGCTGTTGGATTGGCAATACTAGTTGAGTTTAGTCCTGTAGCAGGACTCCATGAGTATGTATAAGAAGGCAATCCGCCGTTTGCTGTTGGGTTACCACCTATTACTATATTACTACCACCACACACAGTTTGATCTGCTCCCGCATCTGCAACAGGATTTGGGCTAACTGTTACTATAACATCATCTGCTGCAGAGCATCCATTACTGGTTACTGTTACTGTATATGTCGTTGTTATTGTTGGATTGGCAGTTGGATTAGCAATTGTAGTTGAATTTAGTCCTGTAGCAGGACTCCATGAATATAAATATGTAGGACCAGAACCGCTTGCTGTAGGATTTCCTCCTATTGTTACATTGCTTCCTCCACAAGTAGATTGATTTTGTCCTGCATCAACTATTGGTATTGGATGAACAGTAACAACAACAGATTCCTGGTCGCTATATGTTCCATCAGATAGAGTAACCGTATAAGTTGTAGTTACGCTAGGATAAACTGTTGGTGGGTTAAATACAAGAGGTCCGTGAGACCATATTACTGTTTGTGTTAGCGGAGGGCAAAAAATTTGAACATTATCTAAGCCCCAGTGATCATAATCATTACCACTTGTATTAGATTGCCACCATCTGAATTTTGTACTTGATGTTGAAGCTGCAGGAGGTATATCTTCACAATAGTTGTTCCAGTTAAGATATTGTGGGCTATGACCGCCAACAGGATCCCAGTAATTAATATCTGTCCAAGTTGAACCTCCGTTTGTTGAATATTGAAGATGAACACCTTCTGCTGTTAAATCAGGACCTTCGCATGGTGAAGACCCTGCTTGCTCTGCATACTTCATATCAAAACAAATTCTACAGGCACCTGAGGATACATCAAAAGCAATAGTTGTTACTTGTCGTGGAAAGTTTGTAGCCGGACCTATCCATAAATATGTAGTTCCATCGCATGATGGCGGACAAGGATTATTAAACATAGGACTCGCATTAGAACTCCAGCCAGAGCCAATAGTGCCATCATTAAAGTCATTATCCATTAAATAATCTGTGCAAGTTCCTGAAGATGTAAGAGTAACAGGATCACCTATACAAATATCAGTAGGATTAGCATTTGCTGTAATATCACACTGGGCTAATATTTTAATGCTTGTAAATCCTGATAAAAATACAATAACAGAAATTATAAACAAAAAATATTCAGTTCGTTGAATATAAAAAAATAGTTTTTTCATTTTTTTATATATGAATAAAAAGGACAAATATAATAATTTTTTTTATATAATCAAATAAATAAAATGTTTATTGTGTAAAAATATAATTTTAAATTTATGATTTTTTACTCCTTTCTTTTATCTTAAAACCGAAATTAATGTTTTATTACCATTAGTTTTTTAGTAATTACATTATAATCTGTGGTTAATACACAATAGTAAACGCCTGCTTTAAGATTAGAAGCATTAAAAGTTATTGTATATGTTCCCTGTTCTTTTTTTGTTTTATTTAACAAGATATTTTTTTCTTCACCCAGCAAGTTATAAATTTTTATTGTAACAGACGATGGTTTTGTTAATGTATAAGAGATATTTGTTGAATTGACAAAAGGATTTGGGAAACATTTTAACATAGTTTCTTCATTATCTTTATTGTTATTAATTCCTAATGTATTATAAACAGGAGGAAATATAATATTATCAATCCAGGCGCAGTCGCTTCCTGATGAGGACCAATTATCTTTTGAATAGAGCCATTTAAAAGTATGATTACCAGCTGGGACAGGAAAACTTACTCTTGACCAACTTTGTTCTCCTGACCATTCACTAATTAAGTTGCCATCAACATAAAATTCAAGAAAATCATAATCCTGTTCAGAAGATACCTTTCTAAAAAACGAGATACTATCATCAGCTACAGCGTCAAAGTTTATTAACAGTTCTGATGTTTGTCCATCAGAGATATTTCCTGATTTTGCACAATAAATACCTTGATAAGGATTAACATCTGTGATAATCCAGGGATGAGAACCAGTAGTGTCCCAACTAAATTTGGAAAAATTATCTGTTTCAAAGTCCTCATCAATAATTCCAACAGGTCTGATAAAGGTCTTTTGAGCATTATATAAAGCAGAAGTAACAGAATAATTAAAATCTGCTATAGAACCCATTAAAGCTGAAGTGCTAACAGTTATATTAAATATTGCACTGTCTGTCTCTGAAACAGAAAGAGTATTAAGATTATAGGAATAATTATTTATTGCAACATAAAAGTTTGTTGTAGAGAGGTTTCCAATTGTATTTTCAGCATCACAATGTCCGTTATTTTTAGTTAAGATAATAATATCAGCTGTTTCTCCCGGCTCTAATTTGCCATTACCATTGCCGTCAGCTATATCATCAATAATAAGGTTGTTAATTGATATGTCTGGAGCATTAACATTAATATTAAAATCAGAATTCCATGTGCTGTCATTTTTATCTTTTATTGTCAGGTTAAAGTGGACAATGTGATTATCAGGAACACTATCGGATATAGTTATTTCATAAGCATTATTTTGTGTAGAAGTTGTTGCCTGTGCAATATCTCCCCAAAATTGAGTGTTATCATTAACTGTTATGTAAGTATCGCCGGTTGATAAAACAGCATACACACTATCTGCGGTATTGACACCAACATTTTCAAGAGTTATATCAAATTTTATATTTTCGCCATAATCTGCAAGATGATTATTATTTCCTGTATCATCATTAATCTGATTATTATTATAAATGATATAAGGTCCTGAAGGAGAGATAATTAATACATTTCCAACATAAGGAATATAATTATAAGCTGTAACTACTATTTTTATAGTATCTATATCAGAGAGAGAATTAAAGCTAATCGTTGCAGAGCTTCCTGTTACAGTTCCTGTTCCTATAATTTGGTTATCTATTGTAAGAGAAACAAGAGCATCTTCAACATCACAGTTAACCTGTAATTGTGTAGAGCCAACAGGTATGGTATTGTCATGTGTAACATTCATGGTATTAGGATTATCAGTTCTTATGAGCAATGACGGGTCCCCGAAGATAGTCCATGTATCAGCCATTGATTCACCGTCAGAGCCATATTCATCAATCATTTTCATACATCCGTTCATAGATATTCCACTATAGGTTCTTTTAATATTGTTAGTATAACTTTCTACCAGAATATCCACCATTTCGTCTTGTCCACACATTGGAGAATCCCAGCTTTGATTTATTGTTGACATTAATGTTGCAACAGCTCCTGCCGGTTCATTATTATTTGTTGCTCTTAGCCAGGATTCTGCAAAACAGGTATTTCCTACAAAATCACCATTTACGCAAGCTACTGACCATATAAAAGGTAACATTCCTGTATTGGTCAGATTATTAACATCATTATTTGAAAAGCCAGAGGTTCCCCATGATGTCTCGCTTCCATGTCCTGTATATAGAATTATACCTGTGCCATTGTTAATATCATTTGTAACCATAGCAGGAGTTGGATCACCACTTGCATCCAGCCCTCCCTGACTACCGTCAAACAATTCATCACAATAGGTATAAGTGTAGTTTAGCAGGTCTGTTTGCATATTACGAACATGTTCATAATCCAGTTCATCATCATCTCCGGGACCCAGATCTGATGCTATTCCGATTCCTTTATTAAAACATTCAGTAGCGGTTACAGGATTTAATTCATAATTAATAGTTCTTTCAACCTGTGTTTGAACATGGGCAACAGTTTCTGCTGAAAAACGACCTGTAAATATTTCAGGATAATGGTCACTGCCCAAAATATAGCCATAAGCATTATCAGAATTTCCACTACTGATTGAATTAGTTGGGATTTGTGCTGCATCGCCAACAAGTAATAAATATGTTAAACCGTTTGTATTGTAATAATTTGTAACATAAGTTTTAATGTCATCAGCACTAGTGCCTATGGTAGCGACATCAACAATTTCCGTATGCATTCCTCTGTCATTTTTCCAATTAACAAATTCCTGCATAGAATTTATAAATGAACCGTATGAAATGATAAGCATATTACCTTGTTCTTCTAAAGGTGTATATTTGGTACTGGTAAAATTTTTGAAATGGCGGGCATATATTTTTTTAAATTCCGAATCTACATAAGGTAATTGTTTTATAAGGATTGGAGAGTTTGTCTTGGGTTTTATTTTAACTTTTATATTTTTATATACTCTTAAAATTTTTGTTACCGGGTTATATTGGAAAGGATAGACAATGATTGTTTGTCCTGTATAATCTCTCATAATATATGGTTTTCTTAGTTCTGTGAGTTTGCCGGGAAAAAATTTGTTTTGAGTATAAACTTTCCCATATTTATAAGGAACTGATGAAGGGTCAATATCACGATATAAAACACCTTTTGAAGGGGCTATTTCTATATTATTATAATCTTTATACTCAGAATATATTATCTGGACTTGCATTTCAGATTTATCAGGAATAATAATTGACGCTGTTAGTTTTACAAGGTCAGGAGCTCCTGCCAGTAAAACAGGAGTAGCTTTGTTAACATTTATTATATAAGCATATCCTTTTTTTGTTTTAACCTTTTTCATTTCAAAATTGTCAATTGAAAATTGAAGAACACTGGTTTTAATGTCAGAGGAGACAAGGTCTATTTTTGCATCATTTGGACTATTAGAGTTAATATTAATCAGACAATTACCTGATGCAATAACACTTAATAAACCGAAGATTGATATTAATATGTATTTTTTCATAAGTTTTATATTTTGTAATTAGGGTTTACTCAAAAAGTCAAATCAGCCAGTCACCTGACATGTTTTGGGCTAAAGCCCATATTTTAGTTTTATTTCTATCCCCGACTTGAAAGGCGGGGCTAATGATATATATTTTCTGAAAATTTATGAATAATGCAGATTATTCTTTTCTTTTATCTTAAAAATAATCTTAATGTTTTATTACCATTAGTTTTTTTGTAATAACATTATAATCTGTGGTTAATACACAATAGTAAATGCCTGCTTTAAAATCAGAAGCATTAAAAGTTATTGTATATGTTCCCTGTTCTTTTTTTGTTTTATTTAACAAGATATTTTTTTCTTCACCCAGCAAGTTATAAATTTTTATTGTAACAGACGATGGTTTTGTTAATGTATAAGAGATATTTGTTGAATTGACAAAAGGATTTGGGAAACATTTTAACATAGTTTCTTCATTATCTTTATTGTTATTAATTCCTAATGTATTATAAACAGGAGGAAATATAATATTATCAATCCAGGCGCAGTCGCTTCCTGATGAGGACCAATTATCTTTTGAATAGAGCCATTTAAAAGTATGATTACCAGCTGGGACAGGAAAACTTACTCTTGACCAACTTTGTTCTCCTGACCATTCACTAATTAAGTTGCCATCAACATAAAATTCAAGAAAATCATAATCCTGTTCAGAAGATACCTTTCTAAAAAACGAGATACTATCATCAGCTACAGCGTCAAAGTTTATTAACAGTTCTGATGTTTGTCCATCAGAGATATTTCCTGATTTTGCACAATAAATACCTTGATAAGGATTAACATCTGTGATAATCCAGGGATGAGAACCAGTAGTGTCCCAACTAAATTTGGAAAAATTATCTGTTTCAAAGTCCTCATCAATAATTCCAACAGGTCTGATAAAGGTCTTTTGAGCATTATATAAAGCAGAAGTAACAGAATAATTAAAATCTGCTATAGAACCCATTAAAGCTGAAGTGCTAACAGTTATATTAAATATTGCACTGTCTGTCTCTGAAACAGAAAGAGTATTAAGATTATAGGAATAATTATTTATTGCAACATAAAAGTTTGTTGTAGAGAGGTTTCCAATTGTATTTTCAGCATCACAATGTCCGTTATTTTTAGTTAAGATAATAATATCAGCTGTTTCTCCCGGCTCTAATTTGCCATTACCATTGCCGTCAGCTATATCATCAATAATAAGGTTGTTAATTGATATGTCTGGAGCATTAACATTAATATTAAAATCAGAATTCCATGTGCTGTCATTTTTATCTTTTATTGTCAGGTTAAAGTGGACAATGTGATTATCAGGAATACTATCGGATATGGTTATTTCATAAGCATTATTTTGTGTAGAAGTTGTTGCTTCTGTGATATCTCCCCAAAATTGAGTGTTATCATTAATTGTTATGTAAGTATCGCCGGTTGATAAAACAGCATACACACTATCTGCAACAGCGACACCAATATTTTCAAGAGTTATATCAAGTTTTATATTTTCGCCTGTATCAGCAAAGCCATTATTATTTCCTGTATCATCATTAATCTGATTATTATTATAAATAACATAAGGTCCTGAAGGAGTAGCCACAGTAACAGTACCTATAAAAGGTTGTCTGTTTTGTTTTGTAGCAACAACGTCAGCAGTGCCGGGATTTGTAAACGGAGTAATATTAATATCAGCTATTCCGTTTGTATCAGTAAGTGCTGCTCCGTGTAATACTCCGTTCATAGAAATTGCCACATAAGTGTATGGTTCTGTTGTAACAGTAAAAGAGGTAGCAGCCAAAGGCAATAAAGAATTATAACTCACATTTAGAACAGGTGGTTCTGAAAAATAAATCATAAGAGAAGGGTCGCCCATTAAGTGATATATTTCCCAATAATAATCTATATAAGATGAGCCGGATTCTGTTACTGCGAGATTTCCTGCTGACACCATTTGTCCTTGTGTTACAAACCAGTCCCCAAAAGTTTCTCCGTTATCATGGAATGTTCTGTCATAAGCGCCTAATCCTGTCTCCGCATAACTTGGTGGAGGATTTGCTACGGTTCCATAGCCAATTCCCCAGTAATAATCTTCGTCCCAGTAAGTAGAATTTGAGCCACCTATATATCCTAATGCTCCTTTATTTTCTGCACGTAAGAGAGCTTCTCCAAAACAGGCAGGTTCATCAAACTTATTAGTTAAACAGGCATTTCCAACCATCAAAGGATATTTATGTGCATTTAGCAATCCAGATATATCAGAAACAGTAAAAGATGGGTCATACCATTGATCCCAATCCCCGTGTGCTGTATAATTTGCAAAAGCAACACCATCGCTTATATTTTGAATAATATCAGCAGAAGCACCTGGGTCATCAGAAGCAGGATAAAGATAAGTATGAGATGTAAGTCCGTGTGCAGTATTAAAATAATTTGTTGTTCCATAATTAATTTGTCCATTACCATAAGTTGGAGCATTGCTTGCATCTACTCCTGCTATCATCACAACTTCATTTAAGAAAGAAGGATCTGGCATCAGATATTGTTCATATTCCAATGTTTTATCAATTTGAGGTTGTAATTCTGATATGCTTGTAGCAGAAAATCTTCCATAATATACTTCCGGAAGTATATCTCCTGTATATTCGCAATAATATAAGTCAGTTACATGAGAACCCTCATTACCATTAAAAGCAGGAATTTGTGCTATATCACCTACAAAAAGAACAAATGACGGAGATGGATATTCTTCAGTGCCAGAATCATATAAATTTTTAAGATATGACTTTATAGAAGTTGTTGTTGTTCCAACACCAGGGTCGTCTGTATATGCTTCAATTACAGTAAAACCTTTTTTTGTCTTCCATTGGATAAAAGATTGTAAAGTTGCCTGAAACATTGGGTCAGAGACAATCACATATTTTACAGGATATTTTGTGTTTACTTCTCGGGTGTTAAGAGATTTATAGTTTAATATTTGTTTATTTGTAGCTTGAAAGTAAGGAGAGCAGGTCTTTTTCTTTAAAGACAGAGTTTTAGCAATATTAGCATTAACAAAATTTATTTCAACATCAATATTATTATAAATTTTAATAGTATTAGTTACAGGATTATAAAGGACAGGGGCAATATTTAATCTTGCTAATCTTGTTCCCCGCATTACGCCAAGTATATTAACAGTAACTAAATTTGGAAGAGCTTTTTGATATTCATTTTTTGTATAAGCAGATTTATTATATTGGAATATTATAGAATCTTTTTTATTTTTAGGAATAGATGGTTGTTTTGGAATAATCGGGTAAATAATGCCTAAATCATTAAGATTATATTCTTCTACATTATAACTAATTATTTTTATTTTAATATTTGCATCCTGAGGAATTTCTATCAGTTTTCTTAAAACAGGAAGTTTTGGGTTTCCTATTTTATTGCTAACTCCATAGTCAGGCACAATCAGTTCGGTAAATATTCCTTTTGGTGTGTTTACATTTATATAGGTAAAATTATTTAAAGAGCTTGTTACACGTAATTTTGTATAAGTATTTTCTTTTACTTTTAAAGATGTTTTTTCATCTTTTAATTTTATATTATTTTCTGCAAAAAGATTAAGGCATAAGAGTATAAAAAATGATACCATTATTATTTGTATGCTCTTTTTTAATGTTTTTACTGCTAATGTTAGCTTTAGGATATTATTTTTTTTCATTTTTATATATTTTAAATTGTTAAAAAAAATGTAAAGTTATACAAATAATTTTATCTAAACAAAAAAAAACAGGAATTTTTTTAATAATTAATTAAAATTTTTTTATTTAAAAAAAAAATTATATTTATATTGAAAG
>CAZZDX010000021.1:12032-18625 GCA_964653185.1 uncultured Bacteroidales bacterium | reverse complement strand
GTTAAATTAAGTTTCAATCCTTGTTTTAGTGGAATTTGGTTTTAAAGGTTACACCTGTTGCACCGTTGGTTATATAGTTTTTAGTTTCAATCCTTGTTTTAGTGGAATTTGGTTTTAAAGATATACTTTACCCTCATGACTTTCTTTCCACATCTTAAGTTTCAATCCTTGTTTTAGTGGAATTTGGTTTTAAAGAAAAGAACGATTATCATTAAATTATGCCCGGGTGCTGTTTCAATCCTTGTTTTAGTGGAATTTGGTTTTAAAGCCTATCATAAATAGACCTATTGAGATATTTAATGCTAGTTTCAATCCTTGTTTTAGTGGAATTTGGTTTTAAAGAGCACGCTAATTGAATGAACAATTACAGTAAAATTAGTTTCAATCCTTGTTTTAGTGGAATTTGGTTTTAAAGTTGCTCTTAATTCTATATTCCAGAATCCGTATAAATGTTTCAATCCTTGTTTTAGTGGAATTTGGTTTTAAAGCCGTAAACATTTTCTATTGCAAAGACAACAATATTTTTTGAGTAAAAGACAATATGTTATTTTTACTAAAATCAACATGTCAAAGAGCGGATTTTGTATGTTTTTTTTAATTTTCCGAAAGTATAACAAATTCATTTTCAATAATATATATATATAATTTGGTAGTTATAAAATAAATTTGTATTAAGAATATTTTATTTTACACAAATATTTTTATAAGTGCAAGATACACATCTTTTTTTATATTTTGTTGCTTTTGGGTAAAAATTTTCATCAATAATTTTAAGAATTTCATCTATTGAGCTTACAATCAATTTTTTATGTTCATTTGTTATCTCTAATTCAATTAATTTATTTTTAGAACGGGTATAAACAAGGAATGCTTTATTAACAGGTTTTTTATAATTTTCTTCAATCAATAAAGCATAACAATATGCTTGTTGTTTATATGTTTGGTAAATTTTATTATTATATTTTGCAAATTTATAATCAAGCGATGCCATTGTTCCATCATTAAGCCACAAAACCTCGTCAACTTTTCCGCGCAAATTATCATTTGTAATGTAAACTTCTTGTTTTTTATCAATTATTCCTATTTTTTTGCGTAAATATTCTGTATTTCTAATAAGTTTTGTGTCATGAATATTTCGGCCTTTCATAACTTTATAGTATTTTTCTTCATTTTGTGGTATATTCAACACATATTCAAAATAAGTATATCGTGGGCAAAATAGATATTCAATAATATGTGAAGGTGTAATACTTATCATAAAAAAAAAGTTTTTATTTGATCTGTAATTAAACTTTTATCAAATGCCTGTCCAAGCAATGCTGTATTTTTTAGCTCATCTTTACTCATAGGGAATATATAAACTTTATCATTTTCAGGATTAATAAGTTCCTGTATCTGTAACTGCAATGTGTCTTTTTGATTATCATTAATTGTTCCAAGAAATACTGAAAACTGAACTCTATAAAGACCTGCCTGCTTACATAATTTAGCAATTTTATTTCTTGCTTTGTCTTTTTCTATATCATATAATATCCAAACTATCATTTGTGAATTTAGATTTATGATTATTTTATTAAGCTATTTGCAAAATGATGAGCATCCATTTGCATAGCATTTGAACGTGTTTGATTTCTGCCATTATAACGTATATTATCCTGGTCCATATATTTTGTAAATGAATGTATCAAAATAGATTTGCCTTCAGAATTAAGTGTAAATCCATTGGTGATTTTATCAGTATGTTTTTTATTAATTTTTTTAGCAGAAAACAGTTGAAAAATAACTTTATCAGCATAAGTTCTGTAAGGTTCTATGTAATCAAATACAAGGCTTTTTTGGTTGTAGTCGTCGCGATGTAGAAAACCAACATAAGGATCAAGTCCTGCAATGATTAAAGATTTTTCTGTTTTTGAGTATAATATTCCATACGAATAGTTGAGAAAAGCATTGAAAGGGTCTTTTGCAGGTCTGCTGCTTCTTCCGTTAAACTCATATTGGTTTGGTAAAAGATTACTTAATGTTTCAAAATAAATTCTGCCGGCGGTTCCTTCTAATCCTCTTATTTGAGCTTCAATTTCAGATATTTTGTTTGCTTTTATATTTTCTATTTTTTTATTAAGTTCGTTAATATTATCAATTTTTTGTTGCATATATTCACTTTTGGCAGGGCGATTTTTTTTTAAATCTTTTAGTAAATCAATTTGGTTTTGTAGTTTTTGCATAATCCATTTTTTAGTCCAAAAAACTGCCTGTTCATTTAAACTTGCTTCTAATTGTTTTTTGCGTATTTTTGTGGTGCTTCCTAATTTTCCATGCCATATTCGTGAACAAGGGAAGCCATTGTAATCAAGAATTACTATGTCAATATTATTTTTTGAAGCAAGAAAAATTGCATCAGTACTTATTGCCATTCCTTTTTGTAAAAATATTGAGCTTATTTTGTGTGCGGCAAAATAATGTTTTTGTTCTATTTTGTCTTTTTTGGTTTTTATCTCAAACATTTCTTCTTTAACATGCACATAAGTTCCGTAAGTATCTATATATAATTCCATAATTATAATGATTTTATTTTTTTGTAATTGCACCAAACCCTCTTGAAACCGCTTTGCCAAGTCCGATATAATTAGGCAAATAAGCATTAGTTGTAAAGTTGCCGGTGAAAGCAATCATTGTTTTATCTTTGAATTTTGTTTCTTTTTCTTTATAATTAATAGTTAGCATTATTTTTTTATCAGTAAAAAAATCTAATCCTTTATAAAAGCTTAAAATATTTCCAATCAGGATTTTTTTTAAAAGTTTGTTTTTATCCTCTTCTGATGATTGAGAATAAATTCTATAATTTTTTTGGTTAAGTCCCATCCAAAGAGTTTCAAAATTATATTGAATTAAATCATCAATAACATTAATTTCAAATATTCTGTTTTCAATATTTTTATGATAAATAGGATATATCTGACCATTTATATTTAGTTCTTTAATTTTTAAAAATAATGATGTCAGCAGTTCTCCTCCTTGATTTATCCCCACAAGCATTGGAATGCTTTTTATAACTTTGTATTGTACCAAAGGATAGCGATAATTGTTTTCACCGCTTTCAAGATGATTATGCAACAATGGGGAATGTTCTTTGAATAGATTACCGAAATATCCGCGTAGTTTGTGGGCGTCGCGGGTAGCAAGTTTTATTTCAGGAAATTTTATGGTTGTGATTTGGATTTGCATAAATTTAATTATTTTAATAATATAGGTTATAACTCTTTTAAAAGTTTTAATAATTCATTCTTACTTGGCAATTCTACTAAATATTTTGATATGAATAATTTATTATCAAGCCCTGCTATGGCGTATTCAACTTTTGTTTCTTCTTTATCTGTGCACAAGATTATCCCAACAGGTAAATTATCTTTTTTTTCCATTATATTCTTTTTATAATAGTTAAGATAAAAGTTCATCTGTCCTACGTCACCGTGTGAAAAAGCCTTTACTTTTAAATCTATCAATACATGGCATTTAAGTATGCGATGATAAAATACCAAATCAATTCTGTCGTGTTCATTTCCTATTGTTATTCTTTTTTGTCGGGCTTCAAAGCAAAATCCATTTCCCAATTCTATAAGAAAATCTTGAATTTTATTTAATAATGCTGTTTCAAGGTCATTTTCAGAATAAGCATGTAGTTCTTTAAAGCCTGTAAACTCTAAAATATATGGGTCTTTTATGGTATCCTCAATCTGCTCTATTTCCTGGTTGCTTTGAATAGTCTTCAGTAACACATTTTTGTCTTTTGATAATCCAGTTCTCTCAAGTAATAATGATTCTATTTGTCTTTTTAACTGTCTTGCGCTCCAGTTGCCTTTAATTGCCTGTTGTTCATAAAAAATGCGTTTTAAAGGGGCTTTTATTTTAATCAGCTCTGTAAAGTGCCTAAATGAAAAGTGTTGTAATAATATTAGTGGTGGTATTTGAATATCTGTTTCTTTTTTTGAACAATTTGCCACCGACTTACTTTTTTTCAGTTTTAATTTTTTAGTCAATAGTTGAAAATTTAGGGATAGTAATTCATCAGCCAGTGGCTGATGAATTTGATTTTTGAAAATATCAGCCACTGGCTGATGAATTTGGGGATATGTATTATAGAATAACCGAAAAAGCCGAAGATTGGTTACAGACATACCTTTTAGCTTCTTCCTTTTCAATTCGTCTTCAATGGTTTCCAAAAGTCTCTCACCATATTTCGCCCTGTCCTCACCTTTTTGCTCAAATTCAACAAGGTAATATCCAATAAGCCAGTTTCTTATAACCAATAATTGATTTACAGATGAAAGAGCTCTCTTTTGAAGAGTATTACTGGTTTTTTCAATTACCCTTATTAATTGTTCAAATTTCATATTTTTAAATTATTTTGTATTGCACCAAAGAGTATTTATATCTCAGGCTACCGTCTTCAAAATGATTATGCAACAAAGGTGAATGTTCTTTAAAAAGATTGCCAAAATATCCGCGTAGTTTGTGGGCATCGCGGGCTTGAAGCTGAATTTCGGGGAAACGGATTGTGGTGGTTTGGATTTGCATGATTAATGATTTTTATTTTTTAACACTGTGCCGCAGAAAATATGAAGTTTTATCTTGATAATGATTGTTTTAAAACCTGATTCGACTTTAAAATCTATAGCATAACTGTACTTATATCATCAGCTACTGACCTTTTAAATCCTGTATTTTTATCATAATAATTATCTAACAATTCTTCTTTTATATAATAAATATTTTCTGATAACATTTTGTTAAGTTATTTTTAAAATATTATAGGTACATAAAATATTATAGGTACATAAAATATTATAGGTACATAAAATATTATAGGTACATAAAGACTTAAGTTTAAAGAAATGTGATGCTTGATTGTTTATGTTTAAAATCCATTCCTATTTCCTCATCATAATAGGCATCAATAAACTTATAGTATCCTATTGTTTCAATTCGAAATTTATATTCTTTGTTTTTTCTGATAGATAATTCATATTTTGCAATTTCTTGAGGTTTTGCATTTTTTAACATATCCATATAATTTTCTTCTTTTTTAATATCATTACAATAATTGCAAATAGGAATAACATTAATAGAATCTATGTTTAAACGAGTCATCGTTTTATCATCAACTGAATTATCTTTAATATAAGAAAGTCTCAATTGTTCATTATTGTATATATTTAATCCTTTTTGAAAATCTTTATCAGATTCAATATCAAAATCTTTATAAACATCGTTTACGAGTGAAGTTAATTGTACCTCTGTTAATCTTTTTTTATTATGTTTCTTTAAAATATTGTAAGTATCTTGTAAAAATGACCCTGAGTTATAAACCCATTTTTCGGAAATTTCAGAATGTTTAAATATTATTATTTTTGAATTTTCTTTCTTTCTTTTTCTATTTACTCTTCCTGCTCGTTGAATTATAGCATCAATAGGTGCATTTTCGGTGAAAAGAATATCAAAATCTATATCTAATGATACTTCAACAACTTGTGTAGCTATTAAAATACAGGCTTTATTATTTTTTTCAAGTTCAAATATAGCATCTTCTTTATTTTTACGATGTTTTTGTATAAAGCGTGAATGATAACATAAAATATCCAATCCTTCATTTTTAAATATTTTTTTATATTTTTTGTATTGTTCTATTGCAGAATCAACAGTATTTACAACAATTAAAACTTTTTTCCTTTGATTTACAGCATCAGTTATTTCATTCCCTGCTTCAGAAATTTCATATTCTCTTACTTGAAATTCATTTCTTGCGTTGTTTAATAATTCTTTATCTTCAATTATTAAAGGTTTCGATAATGATTTTTTCAGTAAATCTTTAAGTGCTTTCGGCATAGTTGCAGTCATAATAAAAAAAGAAGCACCATAATCTTTTTGGAGATAGTTTATTGAGGCTATAATTAATCCTAAAGTATAAGGTTCGTATAAATGAATTTCGTCAATAATTATTTTTGCATTTATTTGATGAAATGTTTTTATTTCCCAGTATCCTAGATTAAATAACTTTAAGTTCACGCGACCAGTGTTCGTATTTATGTACTTCATCAATAAATAAATATCGCCCTCCATATTGATAATATTCCTGTACAGTTTCAAAAAGAGATGCTTGTTTGTAAAAATACGGGTGATCCATTGTGATATAAAGTGGATTTTTTTCCTTATCAGTGTGATATTTCAGATGCTGTAACATTAGTGTGGTTTTACCTGCTCCACGTGGTCCTTTTAAACCAATCATACGTGAGTTCCAGTCAATTCTATCATATATAGAACGGTAAAATTTGTTGTTTACCTGTTTTATAAGTGTTATTTGGTAATCCTGTAAATTTTTATTCATATTGTCTGTATTTTATTACAAATATTATAATTAATTGTCCGTATTAAGGGACAAAAATACAACAAATTTTTACAATAACAAGTTTCAATCTTTGCTTGCCCGTAAACGAGCGAAGTGAATATATCGGGGCTTTAGTGGAATTTGGTTTTAAAGATGCCAAACTGGGAACTTATAAAATTTGAGAAAAAGTTTCAATCCTTGTTTTAGTGGAATT
>CAZZDX010000021.1:0-11932 GCA_964653185.1 uncultured Bacteroidales bacterium | reverse complement strand
AAGTTTCAATCCTTGTTTTAGTGGAATTGGTTCGTCTATAATACCAAAAAAAATTGTATCTACATACCCTCCAATGTCTTAATCCTTGTTTTAATGGAATGGGTTCTTTGACTTATAATTCGGCAGAAGTTTGGGCTTAGTCTTAATCCTTGTTTTAATGGAATGGGTTCTTTGACTGTTACATTATTAAGTAATATAACAATTTATTGGTAGGATGTCTTAATCCTTGTTATAATGGAATAGGTTCTGTGATTTCAAAAAACAAATGCACAGGAAATTGCTGTGATACAGTTGTCTTAATCCTTGTTTTAGTGGAATTTGGTTTTAAAGATCACACACGAGGGAACAACTAAAGGACTACTGGGAGCTGGTTTCAATCCTTGTTTTAGTGGAATTTGGTTTTAAAGGTCGGCTTTTATGTGTCTGAAACTGCTTCTACAATGTTTCAATCCTTGTTTTAGTGGAATAGGTTTTTTGATAAAGTTGCATAATATATTTTTTTGTGCAAATTAGAAATAAAATTTATCAATATGTCAAAGAACACTTTTTTTTAAATAATTTTAATAATCTCTGAATTTTACAAAATTAAATTCTGTTTGTTTTTTGTTTTCTGTTTGTACCACATTACGTTTGCTTGTAGATGCAATACATTGTATATTTTCTGTTTTAAGCAGTTGCACCAGATTAAAAGTAAATGTTAATTCGCCCATAATATGCACTGCATTGTTTGTATCTGTGCTTTGTGATATAATTTTTTTAACATTTTTTGCATATTCAATTGTCAGAGCATACACCCGTTTTTCATCTGCATCAGGGCTAATGGCAGGGAAAGGCAAATCCTGAATTTTGCCATATAACTTATTAGCAGTTTTTATTTGTTTTTTATCCCAGATTGATAACGGGTGGTTTGTGAGGTTTATGAGCATTTATTTAATATTTCTGTTATTTTATTATAAAATTTTTCAAAATTCTTTTTAAAATCTTTCCCTTGAAAATCATCAACCATACCGCCATGATTTATGGAATTTCTAAATCTTGACAATTCTCCAAAATCCTGTGATATTTCATTTATTAATGATTCTTTTTTAATTTTATAATATTTTGCTAAATTATCTAATAAAGTTTTATCTAAATCCTTTTCATCTATTGTTTTTTTAAGTTTCCTTTCTTCATTTATAATTCCAATTGTTTTACTTATTATTTCCCTATCAATTCGTTCTTTATATTCTAAATTGAATTTATCACATAAAATAGAAATTATATGTTCTTGTCCAAGTGTATAAGCTTGTTGAATTAAATTATGTTCAATACACCAGTTAATAGCAATTTCTCCATTTTTCATGTTAAAATAATTTGAAAAATTACTAATTTTGTTTTCTAATTCCTTAATTATCGGTTCTAAAACTTTTATTGTAGTATTTTGTTTTATTATTTTAATTTGTTTTTCTAATTCTTTGAAATTATTACCTTCATATATTTGCCTGCCTCTAACAGAGCTAAATAACAAAATAAAATTATTTAATTCTATAGCAAATTTTTGTAAATTTTGTTTTTCTCTGCCTTTTTTATTTGTTGATTTTTTTCTTATCAAATCGGTTAACTGATAAGAAATCCCATTCTTAACAAATTCATTTATTCCATTAGTCCAGTCTTGTAGTTCAGAAAAAGCAGTTAAATTTATGACAGGTGAATAACCATCTTTTTCAGCTTGATGATTCCCATAAGTAATACTTTTAACTTCAATATTTTTTAAAAATTTTGCATAATTAATTAATACCATCACTAACATAGGTAAGGAGCGAAAAGCATGAGTAATATCAAAATATACTTCATCGTTATTATTTAATTTATTAAAAATAATTTGAAAAATTTCCCATATTTCTTGTTCGTTATTACCATTGGGAATATCAAGAATTTCAGGTTTTAGATTTAATTGTTTTATAATTTGGCTTAATCCGGTATAACTTTCTTTATTATTTTTATTATTCTTTTGAGCAGGATTATTCCAGCTTATTTTTCGTGCATCTTTTGTTAAGAAAAAATATATCTTGTCGTCATCGTTCCAGTTAGTACAAAAATGATTTATAGTGGCTTGTTGTATAAAACGACACTCTAACTCATTACCTGATATTTCATTATTGAAATAATACTTAGTAGGATAATAATATCCTGTACCTAAGATTGAAATAAAAATTTTACGTGCCATAGTTTTATTTTTTAGCCATAAATTCACGAGTAAAAAAAATATTCGTCTTCAAGTCGTACATTCGTGACTATTTATTTAATAATTTCATTATACCATTCCTGAGTTATTTCTTTGCCAACCCATGAACTTATCAAACCCCAGGGACTTTTTTTAATTTTTCTCCATCTGTTTTTACCACCTGGTGCATTTTGATAAGTATGAATCAGAAATTGTTTTATTGCATCATATTCAGTTTCAGGTATTTCTCCAACTTTATTTTTGTATTTTGCAATAATATCTTTTCCGGTATTAAAATCGGGAATTTCTGCAAGTTGTTTAGCTAATCCTTGTTTTTTTAATTTTTGTTTTTCATCTTCTTTTTTCTTTATATTATCTTGCTGGCGTTTTTTTAGTTGTTCTACGTTACGTTTTTGTTCTGCTTCAGATTCTTCCCTTTTACGTTTTTCTTCTGCAATTTTTTTCTCTTTAGCTTTTTGTTCTGCTTCAATTTTAGCAAGACGTTCGGCTTCTGCTCTTTGTTTTTCTTCCTGTTCTTTTCTTGATTTTTCAGCTTCGGATTTACGTTGGACTTCAATTTTAGCAAATCGTTCTGCTTCGCGTTGTTTTATTATCTCATCAGGCAAAACCGTGAGTTTCACAAAACCCATTAATTCAAATTTATTACCATCAGTTGCTATTTTGCGGGATTTAGATGATGGTTTACCATTTAGCAGTCCTCTATTTCGTTTTGATTTATCTACTGCATTTATTGAAAAGTCATCAAATTGCCAATCTCCTGTAATACTATGGAAACCGCTACCTGCCGACATTTTTAAAACACAACTTGAATTATCATCCGGAATTTCATTAAGAATAAAATTTAAACTATCAATAATTTTATCTGTTTCGTTGTTAGGATATTTCTCAAAGAACTTTATCTCTTTATTGATGTATTTTTTTGTATGAGAATTAATAATTGAGAAAAGATTATTTTCTAAATTATTATTAATAATATTTTTTTTCTTTTCCGAGACATTAAATTTTCCAATTGTAATAAGGTTGTCTAAAGCTTTATAAGCAAGAGAGATTGTGAATTCACTATACTGTTCAGGACTAATAATTTCATAGATTGTATTAAACCCAGTTGGTTCGAAATTTGAATTAGTTATTCCAAATTTTCCCCCTTTATGTTTCCATCCACCTTTCCAGTTTCCTCCATCCTCAAAAAGATTAAATATCTTGGTGTTAACTAATTCGGTTTCTTCAAATTGTGAATCAAAAATTTTTATAAACCGCATAAACTCATCACCATTATTTGGTGTTCCAAAAACTTGATCTTCATATTTTTGATAATTTTCTTTAAGATACTTAAAAAGTATAGAACGGATTGCCCCTTTTAAAGAACTACCAGGAATAATGGGTTTATTGCTTAATCCGTTTTTTATAAATGCTTTAATATCATTTGTTGACTGAACAGGGCTATCAAATATTTCATCAGAAACCTCTTCAATATTTCCGGAAATTTTATTTACCAAACCTTTACTGTCTTTTTTAATAAGAAAATCGGATAAAGTATCAACATCAATTTTTTTTTCAAGTTTTTTATGATTTAACTTATAAATTTTCTCATCTTTTTGAATAAAATCAGCACCTTCCATCCAATCCTTTTCACTACCAGCACCAATATGCAAAGGTGAAAGCACTTTAATTTCAAGAGTATATTTTTTATTTAATAATTCACTCATAATTAATTTTTTTCTGCCACGAATGCACAAGTTATGGACGAATAGTTTTAATTTATGTATTTGTATCTAAAATATTTTTACAGGAATAAAAATAGATTTCCCGTTTCTATAAATTTTGTGTTCAAATTTGACATGTTCAACATCAGGAGTTAAATCTGCAATTTTACCTTTTACAAATTTTTTATTAATCGTTTTGGATTTAAAAATACTTGCTTCATTAAACATGTAAACGTTATTTTTTCGTAATTTTCCATAAGGCGGAGTTGTTATCCAACCACCCCGTTTTTGAAAATCATACGCAACATTATCTGAGTTTAAAAGCTCTTTTGCAACTTCATGAGATTCAGGTAAAAACATTGACAAATTACAAACATATTCGCTTTCGGGTAAATTTAGTTCTATGTTTGTTTCAATATCCTTTTTTTTATCAAATTCAAAAAATCCATTTCCTACATTTCTATCTGTACCAATTCCTTCATTTTTTAATAATTCTATGGCAATGTCAAGCAATTCTGTATCCCCTTCGGCAATAAAAAACATACCTGAATAATCTTTAAAAAACAAACGTTCCATATAAAAGGGCTTTGCATCTTCTTTTCCTGTTCTTGAAACTGTTACTCTCGGAAATACCTGAGAATTTATAAATTCATTATCTGGAATATTTTTTGTTGTAAGATACTCTCCTTTTAAATTATGAGGATTAAATTCTTCATCAAAAAGCTCTTTACCTGAAATTTGTTTTTGAAAAAACTCTTTATCTAACCATTTTACTTTTTTTATCTTTTTGGCAATATCCTGATGTTTTTTATCAGGCAAACTTTGTTTGAGTAATTTTGGCATAAAGTAGATTGGTTCTGAATTTTTATTTTTTTGATAAAAAGGAAACAAACTGCTTATAGTAAATCCCAAATCAGCATTTTCAGGAATTTCTCTGCCAATTTTAGCCAAAACAGAAACAAAAGCAGCATACATTGTATCAGAATGAATAGTACGCAAACTTATCCCGTAATCCTCACGTTCATCGCCAAGGTGCAAAGGAGTTGTAAAATGGAGTTTGTATATTTTAAATTTGGACATGGTTTTCGTTTAAATAATTTTCAAAACTAATTTCTTCTGGCTTTAATTCACCAAACTTAACCTGACCATAGCCACGAGAACCGCTACCGCCGAGATAGTCATTTTCAAGAGCTTTAATACCTTTCTTTAAAAGTTCTAATGATTTTTCGCCATCTTCATCGTTATCCCAAACATTAATAACGAATTCAACATCGAACTTTGCTCCTGCTGGTATTCTTTCAGTTTGTCTCGGATGTTCAGCAGTTCCTTTTATTCTATCGATAACATTTTCCCATTTCACTTCAGTATAAGGCATGTCAGTATATTCCGATTCTTCAAGTTCTTTTAAACTACTTGGTTTTAAATAAGCATCACGAACAATAATCTTTGAGGGTTTATTGTCTTTTGCATATCCAAATAAATCATTGATTTCATCATTGCCACCCACATCTGCTGAACCTGCAATTTGTTCTAGCAAGCAGCGTATTTTACCTTTTATAGAACTTCCCGGAATATATGGTATATTATCTATTGTTTTTCGTACTACTGGATTATCTACTCCACCTATTTCTACGTTATCTGAACTATCACCTATATGAAGTCCTGTTAACAAAGTTAATTCCGTATTTATTTTAATTTTTTTTATTAATTTTCTCATTTTTTAAATTTTTATATTTAACAATTATTATTTACCTCCAAAAAATTTATGATATGCAACAATTGACTCAACCAATTTAACAAAGCGAACTAAATCCTCTTTGTTATCGGTTCTTATTGAATCAATACCAATTTCAAGTTCTTTATAGAATTCTTTGATTTTTGTTTTGTTACTTGTTTGACCCCGAAAGGAAGTTGTATCTCTCCCTACCGATTTAAACGAAGTTACAGGTGGCTGGGTTTGACCCCGAAAGGAAGTTGTATCTCTCCCTACCGCATATGCTAACTTTGCTTTAAGCATTGGGATATCATCTTTATATTTTACAGGATCAGCTTGAATTCTTTTTAATTCTCCAAAGAATTTTCTAATTTGAGAAGATGTTAAAGGTCCTGTTCCTTTATTTCTACTCTCATCTTTTTGAAGAAACTCACCAAAAGATTTTGTCCATTTTACAGCATCGTCAGTAATGCCATTTTGAATCCAATCTTGTTTTAATTTTTGTTTTGGATATTCACACATAATATTATTTATTTGGTTTATGATTTAATTTATTTATTTCTATTTTGATAATTTATTTATTTTATTATTTATTATAATTTCTCTCAATTCTAATTCTGCCCAACGACAAGCTAAAGCTGTATGTTCGTAATTGTTATTTTTATCTATAAACGATTTTTCCTGTATTTCTTTTATAAAATCAAATATTTTCTTATTGTTTTTATCTTTTTCATTCATTCGATCTTTATTATATTTATATCTATCCATAAAGCGTTTTAGATAATAAGCAGTATTCCATTTATAACTTAAATCAGGGATAAAATTTTTATCTTCTTTTTGTTTTCTGATGTTGGTCTTTTTTATTTCAGCAAATTGTATCAATTTATGCAATATGGAATGAGACATATTATTCTTATTAATTTTTTTCACAAAGTCATTTTTAAGGTTTTTTACAGTATTAAAATCTTCTTTCCACGAAATTGTTTCCCCCAAAAAAGTAATTGCATTTTTTAGTTTTTCATTTGCAGGCAAATAGTCAGGATAATTTTTTGATTGTTCTTCTGCTTCTCCTGCAATTTCAGCTGCTTTTGCAATAGGAAATTTATTTCTTACAATAGCAATACCGGCAGAAATAGTAATGTCATCACGTCCTATAAATCGTTTAAACTCCAATTGAATATCTTTGGCAAATTCTATTATTTTATCCCATCTGCCTAATGCGAAGATATCATCACCACCGGAATAAAGAATATTTATCCAATCTCTGTATTTTTCTGAATTAAGAGTTGTCTCTACCCCCTTTTCTTTCCTTTCTTTATATTCCCTATCACTGTATTTTTTTGAATTACGAATAGTATTTAAATATCCGCTAAAAAATAAATCTAACTGAAAAGACATAGTTGCAAAGGCAGCAAAACTTTTATTTTTTTCAGGAAGACCTTTTATAAAAATATTACCAAGCCAGTCAACATCCATTTTAAGAATTCCAAGATAAGTATGTGAATTTTCATTTCCAAATTCTATCTGTGTAAGCTCTTCAAAAGTTTTATTTCTATATTTATCATAAATTGCCTGTTCATTTCCTCCATAAAAGCGGTAACCATAACTAACAGATTTACCTTTAAGTGGAATGATAAAATCAGTTTTATTAAAACAAATTACCCGAGATACGTCTGCAGAAGATATTTTTCTGAATTCTGCTTTATTTTTGGTTAATTCAAGTTTATCAAACAAATAATTATCTACTCCAACAACATTCATTTGAGCATGTGCATGATTATTCAAATATTTAGATTCATCATTGGGTTCTTTATAAGTAATAAGATAATCAGCATCTTTTAGTGCTGTTCCTAATTTAGTTTGTTTTGCAACGGTTTTTGAAACAAAATAATCTGTGCCTTCTTGTTTGATGCAATTATCTTTATCCAATTCTTCACCTGTAACAGCACAAATTTCAACATCTTTTCCTATTTTTTTTACAGAAAAAAAATTAGGATCATTTAAAATAGTAGATTTGAATTTTTGATTTTTTTGTTCAATTAGCTTATCTGCTAAAGTTTTCCATAGTCCGCCAAGATTATCACATTCGTTTGTTTCTGGTGTTTCTATCCAATTAATCCATTTATTATTTTCTTTTTTACTTCTATAAGCGAAGGGTAAGTAAATAAAATTTACTGTAAGTTTCCCTATATGTTCTTTCCATAACTCTTCTTCTATTTTATACTTGATTTCTTCTAAAGCATCAATAACTTTCTGAGTATTTGGAAGTGCCATATAAAATTTTCCACCGGAAGAATAAATTACATGCCCGATTGTAGCCTTAATATCTTTATGAGTTATTATTTGCTGAATTATTGAATCTATAAGCAATTGCAGATAAAAAGATCTCCCTTTTAAACTTTTTGCTGCTTTATTACTTGCTATGTTGTAAATAAATTTTTGAATACCGGAAATATCGCCACCAAGTAATATTACAGGATATTTATCTTTTTTAACAGAAATTCGTTTATTTACATTATCCCAGTTAAAATCATCTTTATTATCTTCATAATAAGTATATAAACAATCAGCAAAAGCTGCAGTTGTTTTTAAATGTTCAAATAAACTAACATTTGCCATATCCATTGTGTTGGAAGGAATACACCATGTGTATTTCTTTAACAAGAAAAATAAACTTTCAGTAAACGCATTAATATCATCAGTTGGGATATTATTAAACTCAGGAATAAAATCTTTCCATAATTCGTTGTATTTTTTCTGGGATATACCATCTTCAATTTTATTTACTTGATCAGGGAAAATATCAGTTTCACTTTCTATGTTTAGAAATTTAAGTTTGAAAGTATTATCATATTTACCATTATAAATATCGTTAAAAATAGAATATAGCGGAATAGTTTTATATCTGTTTTTTCCCCAATTAAGTTTTTTAGCACCATAATCTATTTTTTTCAAATCCTTAGCATTAATTCTATCAATACCTGCACTCCATCCATCTGCTAATGATATTATTGATTGTTGTATTGTTTGTGGTTTATGGTGATTTACAGCATAGTTTACAATATTGTCTTCAATATCTTTGTCGTTTTGAAATAAATTTTCTTTTATCCCTGGTATTTGATTTAGCTTATTTTTGATTTCATTGATTTTGAAAAATTCATAAGTCCAGAAAGCGTGTTGATATCCAAACTCTTCTTTATCATATTGCTCATCAATTTCCGCAATTTTTCTCTCATCTGCTCTCTGATAAAACTTCCCAATATCATGCAAAAGCGCTCCGAAATATATTAATTGTCGTTTTTTATCCATATTATTTATTATTCGTCTTCAATTTGTGCATTCGTGTCTTTTATTATTTTACTTATTTGTTTTACTATACCAAATCCTTTACTAACATTTTTCCCTAATCCTGTATAGTTTGGTAAAAATACATTTGTTGTAAAGGTTAAAGTATATGTTTCAAATTTAGTGTTTTTTATTTTGATTAGTTTTGTTTCTTTGATTTTTTTTATATCAAGTTTTATTGGTTTATCTATTGTCCAGTTTATTCCTTTTGCAAAAGAAAGTATATTACCTGTTAAGATTTTTTCTAAAAAGATTTTTTGTTCTTCTTCATCTTCTATTTTTTTGAAGACATTATAAGTTTTTTGATTTAATGCTAACCAGTTTCTTATTTCATAATTAAAATTCTTATCCCATACCTGCATTACAAATTGGTTTACATTAAGCCGTTTTATTTTTAGTTCATGCTTTTTCCCATTAATTGCTATTTTCCATTGTTTATTATTAAAAAAATGATGTATTTCCTCTATTCCCTCTTCAATGCATAAAATAACAGGATGGTTATTTGCAACTTTATATTGTATAAGCGGATAAGCGTATCTGAAGTTATCTTTGAGATGATTATGAAATAAGATATGATCTTTCCCTGCTTTTTTAATAATTGCACTTCTGAATGCAGGTATTTCATAAGCTTTTAGTTCATTATCAAATTCAATATATAAAACTCTTATCTTTTTCATCTAAAGTAAAATATAAAACGATATTTTTTTGATACAAAAATAAGATTTATTTTTGTTTATCTTATTAAATAATTTAAATTTTACAAAATTTAAAAAAATATTAATAAAAATTTTAGTTAAACAAAAGTAAAATTTCATTAATTTAGCGTTTAAAATTCCCAAAAAAATAAAACCAATTGATTAGTCCTGATACAATACGGCAAATCTTTGATACTGTTCGTATAGAAGAGGTGATAGGCGATTTTGTTACACTAAAAAAAAGAGGTGTCAACTATGTTGCTTTATGTCCTTTTCATAATGAAAAAACACCTTCTTTTTATGTGTCTCCTGCCAAAGGAATCTATAAATGCTTTGGCTGTGGGAAATCAGGAAATGCAGCAAGTTTTTTAATGGAGCATGAACATTATTCATATCCTGAAGCATTAAAATATCTTGCCAAAAAATATTCTATTGATATAATAGAAGATGAGCAAACTCCGGAACAGACAAAATCGCAAAACGAAAAAGAAAGCATTTATAATGTTAATGATTTTGCCTGTAAATATTTTTCTGACAATTTATTTCAAAAGACGGAAGCTGAAATTGGCTTGACTTATCTCAAAGAACGGGGATTTACCGAAGACACAATAAAAAAATTTCAACTTGGATATAGTATTGATAAATGGAATGATTTTACTGAAAATGCTTTAAACAATGGCTATAATATAAATTATTTAGAAAAATCAGGTCTTACTATTGCCAAAGATGGTAAGCAATATGATCGTTTTAGAGGCAGAGTAATGTTTCCTATTCATAATCTGTCGGCAAGGATATTAGGATTTGGCGGTAGAATATTAACAAAAGAAAAAGATAAGGCAAAATATATAAACTCTCCTGAATCAGATATATATCATAAAAGTAATATATTATATGGACTTTATTTTTCTAAATCTGAAATCATAAAACAGGATAACTGCTATTTAGTTGAAGGATATACTGATGTCATCTCTCTCTGTCAGGCAGGGATTGAGAATGTGGTGGCTTCTTCAGGCACTTCACTAACAACAGAGCAGATACGGCTTATAAGACGTTATACCAAAAACATAACTATTTTATATGATAGCGATACTGCCGGAACCAAAGCTGCTTTTCGTGGAATTGATATGATTTTTGAACAAGGTATAAATGTTAAAGTCCTCCTGTTTCCACAAGGCGAAGACCCTGACTCTTTTACCAGAAATAACAGTAAAGAACAGGTAAAAAACTTTATTGATCAAAATGCTACTGACTTTATTATCTTTAAAACAAATTTATTGTTAAAAGAAATAAAAAACGAGCCAACAAAAAAGTCCTCTTTTATAAGAGATATTTTACAATCTATTGCTCTGATTCCTGATGCTATATCACGTTCAATTTATATTAAAGAATGTGGAAATATATTAAAAGTGCCAGAGCAGATATTAATGTATGAACTTAATAAACTCAGAAAACAATCAGGCAATCGCCTGACAAAGAGAATAAGAACATCAGATACAGATGAGTTACAGGAATTAGTTACAGAGCAGGAAACAGAAGAACAAACAGAAATTGAAAAAGATAGTTGTGAAGAGCAGGAAAGAAGAATTATATTTTTGTTGTTGAATTATGGTGAGCAGGAAATAATTTTTGAAGAACTTAATGAGGATAAAAAAAAGATAGAAGTCCCTGTCCAAGTTGCAAAATTTATAACAAATGAAATAAATACTGATAACATAAAATTTGAAAATGCTGCTTATCAGTTGATTTTTGATAAATATGTTTCTGATATAAAAAAAGATAATATTATTGATAACAAATATTTTATAAATGATGCGGATGAAGAAGTTAGTAAATTAGTTATTGATATTATTAGCAATCCTCATACATTAAGTAAAAATTGGAAAATAAAATATAAAACTATTGTAGAGACAGAAGACAAAAAACTTAAAGAGACCGTGCTTCATGATGTTTATCAGCTGAAAGCCAAAAAAATAGAAAAGATGATACTTGAAATTCAAACAAAAATAGAAATTGTAATTAGTGAAAAAGAATTAACAAATCTGATGCAACAGTTAGATGCTTTATTAACAATAAGAGAAAAAATTAATTTAGAATTAAGCAGAATTATAATATAAAACAATTAGACATTTGTCTGATTAATAAAAAAATGTAACTTTGCATTTGAAATTTATAATATCAAGATACAAGACACAAGACACAAGACACAAGACACAAGACACAAGATACAAGATACAAGACACAAGACACAAGA
>CAZZDX010000020.1:0-19373 GCA_964653185.1 uncultured Bacteroidales bacterium | reverse complement strand
TTTTTCATAAATTTGTTAAAGCTGTTTTGTATATGATTATCTATGTCTGAATTTAATTTTTCATAAGCAATTAGTAATTTTTTACCTTTTTGAGTTAATAAAGTGCTTCCTCCTTTTTGTCCTCCGCGATGTTTGTCAACGAGTTTAAATTCTAATAATGTTTCTGCTTTTTTTAAGTCGCCCCAAGCTTTTCTGTAACTTATTCCAAGCAATTTTACAGCAGATGTTAAAGAGCCATTTTCATCAATGGTTTTTAAGAGTTTTAATCTTCCCCCACCCATAATGCTTTTATTGTCTTTGGTTGAAAGCCATATTTTGTAATGTAAAGAAATATCTTTGTAGTTTATATTTGATTTATTCATTTTTTTTAATACATAATGTTACTTTTTTCGTTATGTTTGACTAAACATAACGATTTGCAAATATATATATTACAAATAGAAATGCAATTTTTTTTTTGATTAATGTATAGGTTTTATTGATATAAATTTATTTTAATCAATAATGTCCAGGGTTATCTAAATAAAAAATAATGGGCTCTATCCTTTGAATCTATTAAATTCGGATTTTAACGGTTTGTATAAGAATAGTAGCCGACTGCGGGCTCCAAACCTATCAAGTTACAAGAAGGTTGAAGCGGGCTACAAACCTTGAATTTACTACTGTCTCGGCAATTAAATATACCGCCTGTTACCAACTGGGCGTTCTTCTTTTCTGTCAATGGTTTGAGAATCATTTATCATTTTAAATTAAGATTTAGTTTTTTTCTTTATACTTGTTTTTCATACCCCTCAATAATATTAGAAAAATTATCCTCTCCTGCTTTTGATAAAATTACGAAATTATTTCCTTTAAATATTGGATGTTTCTTAGCTAAAGAAAGTACAACATCGTCCTCATAACGTTTATATTTTTGCGATGTGCCATGAAAAATAATGTAATTGTCTTTTTTTGTAATTTTACCACCGCCTTGTACACATACTTCTTTCCCTTTTAATGCAAATTGTTTTTTTGCTTCTTCAAATATATCGGAATGCATACTTGGTAAATAAAAATCAAAGAATATTTTAAATGCTTTGCCTGTTTTAATATTGGCAAGCACAACAAATTTAAGGTCTCTTAAATATTTATTTAGTGTGGTTTCGTTCATTTAGCATTGTTTGATTTTTTTAATAAAAGTCAAGTTTCTCAATCTTGTACCCATTGATGTTTACAGTATTTGCAAATACAGTAATTTGTCCGTGGTGTAGATACTACTGCGCTTCCTCCAAAATCAACAATTTCAGAGCTACCATAACTTGTTCGTATTATTTTTCGACCAAAATATTTTTTACATTTTGGACATTTTGTTCTATCAATGAGCCTATACTTTATTAACAATGCCAAAACAAAGACAAATAATCCTAATATTGAAAATACAAGTCCTAAACAAAATATCATACCAAGTATTTTCATAATCCATAGATAATATCCTTGCTGAAGTGTAGTAACGCTACTATTCCAAACAAGGACACTAATTGTATCACCGGATTTTAAGTGTTTATTTCGTAAATCAGATCCCTGAATATTATTTAGTGTGAATAGTGTTTTTTTGTATTTACCTTCAATTCGCATATTATCAGGAGCGCTATCATAAAAAGATGGGTCTCTCAGAGTGTCTATTGATAAAATTATTGCATCTTGTGGAATGCCATAAATTCTACAGGCAATATCTTCCCTGAAGAAAGGCAAAATCACGAATCTAATCATGAAGGCAGCAATAATTATTAAAAATGTCGACACTAAAAACATAAAGTAATTGTTTTTTATAGCCGTAAAGAATTTATTTCTCATAATGGATGGTGGTATGTTTAGTTGCCGATTTCAAAGTAATTCATTGTCAATTTACACAAATTTTTGATAGAAGTACAAACCTTCAAATTTCCACTATCTCGGCAATTAAATATACCACGTGTTCCCAACTGGGAGTTCTTCTCTGGTTTCTTCTCTGGCAATGGTTTGAGAATCATTTGTCTTTTAAATTAAGATTTAGTTTTTCTTTATTAATCTTGTTTTTCATATTCTTCAATAATTTTAGAAACATTATCCTCTCCGGCTTTTGATAAAAACACAAAATTATTTCCTTTAAATAGTGGATGATTTTTAGCGAGAGAAAGCACAACATTGTCTTCATAGCGTTTATATTTTTGCGATGTGCCATAAAAAATAATGTAATTGTCTTTTTTTGTAATTTTACCACCGCCTTGTACACATACTTCTTTCCCTTTTAATGCAAATTGTTTTTTTGCTTCTTCAAATATATCGGAATGCATACTTGGTAAATAAAAATCAAAGAATATTTCAAATGCTTTGCCTGTTTTAATATTGGCAAGCACAATAAATTTGATGTCTCTTAAATATTTGTCTAATATTTTTTTATCCATAATTCAAAAATTTATCTACAATAGTTGTTATAGGGATACCAAACATCCCTAATGAATAAATTCCCTCTTTCTGAATAAAAATTCAGTTGAAAGACCTGTTCTGTCAGTAATTCATCATTGCAAAGATTCAGTCCGTTATCAAGAAGTGCTTGAAAAACTTCCTTTGATTTCAGATTACTCAGATCAGTGAATTTTGATTTAAGAAAGTCAAGTGTCGTTGAATCTACGGTCTGACCGTGTCTCAGAATACATTCGACAGCATGGTATGGTCTTAGAAGCAACGGAAATTGAAGTTTCTTTCCATCTTCATTGTAAAGACCATTAGGGTTTCCCTCATAGTCAATCGAAAACTGTGCTTCTTCCATATAAGGATTTTCTATAATATCAAAACGGACCAGATTTATTGAATCTTTGGCATTATACTCCTTTGTCACCTGCATGATTTTAAACCTGAACTGCATAACAAGAACATCAGGTGCTTCCGGGTTATTGGACTTAATGACAGAGGTCAGATAATCGGTTGTATCTCTTTCAACATAGATTTTCAGGAATTCCTGAGCATTTTCACTGGAATTTTTTATTACAGATTTTGTCTGGTCGTTTTTACAGGAGGAGAATAGAATTATTAAAAAAAGACCTGTGAATGACAGGATAAATAATCTTTTTGGTTTTAAGGTTTTCATAAAGATTTTGATTTATTTTAATTTATATTTTAATCTTTTATGCACAGCACCCAATAAACAAATTGTCTGTATTCTTTATTTGTAATTAAATGTGTATTAGTTTTTTTCGTTTAATCTACAGATGCTATTGTTTCTGATTAAGCGGTAATAATTTAAAAATATCCTGCATTGTGCCGAATGCAATATTGGGATGTGTTAATTTTTTAGCGGCACATACAACAATGCAGGCATATTTTGGATTTATTACAGGATAAAACCCTATTGAAATCATCTGATAACTCCTTGAGCAATCGTGCTCATTAAAATCGGAAACAATAGTTGAATGTCCAAAAAATGGATATTGAACAGAATCTGAATTAATTTGATTGGAGTGCAGCAATCTTAAACCTGCCGATAAGGTTTTTTGCGAACAAATGCTTTGATTTAATACAATAGGCAATTCTAGCGTATCTGATTTTTCGATTACCGGTTTTATCCTTTTTCCGTTATTAACAATGGCATTGTAAAAAGATAAAAGCTGAAGAGGTGTGTGCTTACTTTCATAACCAATAGACAGCATAGGCATGGTCACATTAGACCAATTATCAGAACCCGGTGTTGTAATTACTGGCAAAGGTTCTTTAATCCAACTTATTCCAAGTGCTTTGTCAATCTCAAATTGTTTAATTTTTTTGATAAATTTATCAGGATTATCCTTATAATTGTTGAATACAATTTTGGCAATAGCGGTATTTGATTTTAACTGAAAGGCATCAAGAATACTGATAGTATCCGCTTCTTTTTCGCAGTTATCTCTTATCAAAAAATCGTAAATGCGAATTTCTTTTTCTTTCACAACTATATCCCGAACGTTAATATACTCATCTTCAACACATGCCATAAGAGAGGCAAGTGTAAAAAGATGCCCCGGTAAAATCAGTCGCGTTGAAGCAAAATCAGGAATTCTGGTTAATGTAGCGGATACAGAATCTTCAACATAGTTAGCTAAATTTATCAATGCTTTGATTTCACCCGTTTTAGTTTCCATTACAACCGCACATGCCCAGCCGAACTCTACAGTTTTCATATTGTTTTCTAACAGTTGCCGTATATCACTCTGCATGGTGCTGTCAATTGTTGAATCAGATTTAATTTCTTTTTTTTTACCGTCACAAGACGACAAAATAATTGCCGATGATAATAATGATAATATTAATAAAGATTTTAAAACGGATTTTGGTTTCATAATTATTTTTGATTAGATTTTACTTTAATAATCCTTTACGCAACGAACAGAAATCCCATTACCACACGATATAATCGTGCGGTAGCGGGGTCCAAAAAATATTATCTTATAAAAATCTTTAATATATTTTTTCCCAATAATTACATCTGACAAATTTTCCATTTGTATAGGTTGTCACCTTAATTTCAAAACAATTTATAATTTTATAATAATATTCATTTTTATATGAATAACTGCCTGTCCAATAATTTGTACCAGTTCTCCATTCTTTTTCCACAAACAAAGTGCTTTTTATTAATTCTGGATAAGACACATCCTTAGTTTTCATATCAGTAATTTTTAAACCAGTTTTATTTCCATAGCTATTTTTACTGTATTTCACGTAGAAAATATTCCCTGAATTTGATTGCCAAAATCCTTCAATACTATAAAACTGGGCATTTACATTCATAATAAAAAACCCAATTACAAATAAGAATGTTGTAACAATTTTTTTCATAAGACACTAATTTAAAGTTATTTATTTTGATTTAACATATCCCTATTATCTGTTGTGCGTAAAACTAATCCTATTTCTATCTATTAAGGGTTATTCATATTGGGATAATTCAAAACGAGAATTATAATTAGACCAAATAATTTGATAATGTTTCCCTTGACATACATCATAAGTTTTATAGCCAAGTTTAACGTAATGATAACCTTGAATAGTTCTGCCTGAACGCGAAATGTAGTAGCCAGCGCACTCTCCTGATTTTAAAGTATTTGAATCCCAATTCAAACCATTATAACTTAACTTAAAATTATATGTTGCAGATGTTGTGTTTTCAATAAAAACAAAATCAGTTCCCTTATAATTTTTAATAAAATTACAATGACATTTATTTGAAGACTGGGCATTTGTTTTAACAAAAAACAAAGGAATTATAACTAAAATTATTAATGCAATTTTTTTCATATTTATTAATTTTAAAATTAGACAATCAAGTTTAGTTTACATGATAATTAAATTATGTTAACATTTTCTATATTGAATTTCTTTTAGTGCATGATAAAGAATGAAAGCGTCAAAATAATCATTATAATGAAACGTAATGTTAATATCCAAATCTTCATCATTATTAGTAAAGCCTTCAATATTGATATAATTGTAATATCTGTATGATGGCAGTCTAGAGTGAGTTGACGTAATAACTGTTGTATTGGTGCTTGGACAATAAGTGCTTTTTGTGCATTCTGGATAATAGGATTCTCTCTCATAAACCCATTCTATTAAAACCTCACTAATATTAAATGAGTAATTAAGGTATTGAATTAAACAATTACTTGTTGAGAAGGATAGGTCTCTATAGCCATTAACAATATGTGCCAATTCTTCTAATGATGATTTTTTTATTCTGTCTTTTTGATAGAACTCATAAAAGAATCCTCTGTCCTTTTTTTTTATTATAAACTCAAGTTTTGAATACTGCGACCCAGTTAATTTACACGGATTTCTTTTTATCTCATCAATAATAAACTTCGCTCTATATTTTTTCTTTATATTTATTGATTGAGAATAAATATCAGAAAAATCTGTCTCATTAATAACGCAATTATCAGAAAAAATATTAAAATGTATGAAAATAATTAGAAATAATAATGTTGTCTTCATAAGTTTAATTATTTAATCGTTGCAAAATTTATTATAATATTTATTAGTATCAACAAAACCTAAGTCTTTTGCTTTTTTTATATCTTTGCATGCATCACGTGTTTCCCCAATATTTTGTTTTGCAACACCTCTGTTAAAATATGCTTTGCCATAATTTGGATTTATTTTAATAGTTTTATTAAAATTTAATATTGCTTTTTTGTATTCACCTTTTTCGAGATGGTATATTCCAATGAGATAATATGATTGAAAATGTTTTGGATTTATTTCAATTACCTTATTAAAATCTATAAGTGCTCCGCTATAGTCTTCTAATTGCATCTTTGATAAACCTCTAATATAATAAACTTCCCCATCTACTGATACTGGATTTATTTTAATTGCTTTATTAAAATCTACAAGTGCTCCTTTATGATCATTTATTTTCCCCTTACAACAACCCCTATAAAAATATGCAGGATAAAAAGATGCATCTATTTCTATACATTTATTGTAATCAATTATAGCAGATTCTGCTTCTCCTAATTTACCTTTTACAAACCCTCTATAATAATATGCATAAATATCAAGTGGATTTTTTTCAATTATCTTATTAAAAATATTTATTACAGTTTGATAATCTTCAAATCTCAATTTTACAAGAGCTTCAGTCATAATATCCGTTTGATTTTCTTTTTGAATACCTAATTCAATTGCTTTGTTCCAATCTAAAATAGCTCCTTCTTTATCGTTATTAAAACTTTTCAAGTCACCCCTATAGAATAAAAAAGAAACATTGTTTGGTTCAATTTTTATAGCTTTGTCGGCATCAGAAATTGCTTCGATGAACTTATGTTGTTTTAAGTATATATAACTTCTACTAACATAATATACTGCTTTATTTGGTTCAATTTTAATAGCTTTATTAGCATATTTTAATGCTTCTGATAACAAACCTTGTTGCATTTTTATATTTCCAATTAGACTATAAGCCTCACTAAAATTAGGATCTATGTCAATTACTTTTTTATAATTCGTTAATGCTGTATCATATTCTCCAAGTATTTCAAACACCATCCCCTTTTGTATATGCGCCTCTATATCAAGAGGATTAATTAGAATTGCTTTACTAAAATCTTCGATAGCATTTCTGTATTCGCCTATTGCTTTTAATGTTAAACCCCTATGATAAAAGAAATTTCCATTTTCAGGATTTAAACTAATTGCCTTATTATGGTTTTCAATAGCATCATTAAATTTTTTCAGATTATGATATATAACTCCTATTCTAGAATAGACATTAGCATCGTTTGGTCTGATTTTTAAAACTTTGTAAAGTTCTTCTAAAGCTTTATCATATTCTTCATTCTCGTAATATTCTTTAGAAATTTTTAAATATTCCTCAGCAGTAGTTTGCCCATAAATTGCAACTATGTTGCAGGCAAAAAACATTACAATTAATAACTTTTTTACACTAAATTTTTTCATAAAAACACAATTTTAAATTTATTTTGATTTATTTTTTATACATCGAACAGACATTCCTGTTTGTTTAACACTCATGGCTGAAGCAATATCTTCGGATTCACTACTTAAATAAAAATAGCTGCCGTGGGTATCTGTTGCATCAACTGTCCACCAGTAACCGTTTTTATTTATGGCTTCAAAGTTTCCTCCAGCCGTTCTAAAACCAGCAGGTAATGCATTAAAGCCAAATAGGTCCTTTCCATTACCATTATTATTCCATCCTGTTAAAGATTTCATTTTTAATCCTGCTTTTTCCTTTTCATCATTTTTAATATATTCTATTAATTCATTTATTTCGGGTTTACTTGGTAAATGCCATCCATTTGGACATACATTTTGGGCAGTTTCATAATTATATAAATAACCATAAACAGATATATTGCTTGAATTGTTATTGTATGCCCAATAATTACCGTTGGTTGGTTTATAAGCAAGATTTTCAGCCATCCATTTTTGGTTACCTATTTTTACCCATTTGTAGGATTTACCGTCTCTAATGTCTTCAAAGACACCACCAGTTTCTTGTTGTGCGAATAGCAGTTCTTTTGCTTTTGCTATTCGTTCTGTTGCGTAGGTTTCATGGGGCATAAGATCTCGGGCTTTTTCATAAATGCTTATGCATTCCTTATATCCGTTTTTGTTAAACAGTTTATCTGCTGAAGCAATTATTTTGTCATATTCAGATATTAAAAGTTCGATTTCTTTTATTTTATCTTTTGGATATTGTCTGTTTAAAGGTACTTTAGCAGCATCTTTATATAAATCAAGTGCTTTGCGAAAATCTGTTCTCTTATACTGTATATCAGCTTGTTTAATTAAACTATCATATTTATCAATATTTGAAATACGCTTTTTGGCCAGGTCTTCAAAGTTGCCACATGGAAATTGTTGTTGCAAAAATTCTTCACACGCTTCTTTAGTTAATCCTTGTAGACCTACATTATCCCAAGCTTTCGTTTCTTCTTCATATAATCGGTTTCTGGATTCTTTTGCATTTTCATAATAATTTGTATATTGAGGTTGATGGAATTTTTCAATAAACTTATTATAATCACAAATTGTTTTACAAGCTTTAAAGGCTTCTTTAGGTTCTAATTTTATTATCTCATCTTGAGCTTGTCCAACTTTTTTACTATTAGGATAATCTTTTATGAATTTTTCGTACTTTGCAATTGTTTTGGGTTCTCCGTTCGCTTCATCCCAAGCATTTTCTTCATCCTCTTTCTTATAATAGCGGTTTATTTCATTAAAGTTATAATTGTCATAGCTATAACTGTAAACTGTTTGTCCAATTGCAGTAGTTAGAGCAATATTTAGGTTGTCCATGCTTGCGCACTGAGGAAAAGTAATATATTCGCGAATAATTACAGGCATTATCACAATTTTTTTTATATTTTTTTCTATACGATTTATTGATATGTAAACAATGAATGAGTAATCAGCAGATTGAGTACAAAGATTAGATATATTCATCAAATCAGATAGTTTTGAAATAATATAAATTATCAAATCACTTTTTAAATCATCCGGACAATAATTTGAACTTTGCAAAGGGATAATTTTAAAAGAACATTTATTCGTTATAATTTTAAGGTTATTAAGATAATAAGTACACAAACTATTGTTAGATTCAATACCTTTTCTAATATCAACAGCAATTTTCTCAAAAATATGTTGTTGTTGAGCATTTGCACATATTGTGTGAAAAAAAATAATAATAAATAATACAAAAATCCTCATAAAAGTATTGAAATTATTCATTTGTAGCAACTGTTTGTTTATAGTACTCTATAGTTCTACTAATTATCCTCTCGGCTTTTCCGTCAAAATAAATTGTTTTGCTAATCCAGTTACCAGTGTTATCGTATTCATATACAAATAATTGATTTTGTATAGGTGAATCATCTGAATTAAAAACAATAAACTCTGTTATGTTTCTTTTTTTGTTATCATCATATTTCATTGTTTGCTTAGAACTTAAACTTCCATCTGAAAACCTATAAATTTGTGATGTTAAGTTTTTATCATTGTCATACTCAAACTCTTCAATACCATACAAACTATCTTTTAAATCGAATCTGCTTACTTTTTTTACATTTCCTATGTCATCATCATATTCAAACATGAATTTGCTCCCTGAACCATCAGCAAAAATCCATTTTTCTTCAACTTTAAAGCCCTTATCATATTTGAAAAATAATTTTTGAATTATACTGTCGTTGTCTCTGTATCTTTCTTCACTTATTTTATTAGTTCCTTCATATACATTAATAATTTTATAGTCAACTTTATTATTGTAATCATAACGCAATCTTAATGAATCTAAATTGTCTTTATTATACTTATATTCCCACTTGTAATTTAAGTCGCCATTACCATAATAATGTTCTTCAAGTTCCAATTTTTTTTTTAAATCATATTTATATAAGGTTTTTGACAATAAAGAATCATTTGTAGAATAATAATTACTTTCAATTAAAAGATTATCTTTATATTCAAAGGTTTCTGTGTTTTTTATTTCTCCGTTGAGACTATTCAGAAAAACTTTTTTTGTTAGTTTGCCTTTTTCATCGAAGAACATCTCAAATTCATCAATAAAATTTCTTTCGCCTTTTTCTGCCTTACCAAAAACCTCTTTTATATCGTAAGAAAATTCTTTAACAGATTTTACTTTACCTATTAAATTCATTTCCGTTACATCATTTTTTTTGCTTTCTTTATCTTCCGTAGTTGGTGTTTCACAACTTGTACTCAACATGATTATAAAAGCGACTATAATCAGAAATAAATCTTTATTATTTTTCATAACTTGTAAAGTTTTTTTGATTTAAGAAATTTATTTAATTATTATTACATCTCCTTCAGGTTCAACTTTGCCAATGATTGACTTGGGTTTGAGTTCTCTCAATAAATTTACAACATTAAATTGCAGTGGCTCATAGGAAAGACATTTGTATTCAACTGTTTTATCAGTGCTTTTGTTAATATTTGTAATTTTAAAAATCTTTGAGCTATTAATAGAATCCTCAAATTCTTTTAGGTCATTATCATTTTTATAGCTTGAACTGCTAAGCTCAATTGAAATTTCTTTTCCGTTCATAATATAATTGTAATATGTTGCTGTTTGTTGATACATCATATCATCAATTTGTTCTGTAATTATTTTTTTAATAGCTTCTTCAACGGCTCCCATTTTTGTTGAGAATTCGGCAGAAGCCATATAAAATTTACTTAAAATAAATGAGTAAGTATGTGAATTAAAAATGTCAATTGCCATTTCAACAGTAGCATTATAATTATTTTCCTTTTTCTCAACACTTTTTATATCAATACCTCTTACAACAACTAAAACTGAAGCATTTACCCTTTTTGCATCATTAACGCAAAGCATCAACTCTCTATAGAAGTTTAAATTTATCTCTGTTGAATCAAACTTACAAACAGGCATCACACCTATATTTTTTAATGATAATATTTTATATTTGTAGTCAGCAAAAGCGGATTGTAATCTTCTTCTAGTGTTTTCAAACAGGACGATAGTTTCATCGTTTTTACTCCCAACTACAGGATGATATAAAACGACCGTATTTTCTCTGAAAAAAATGTCAGATTTTGCTGCAATATAATTGATTAGTGCTTTATTAACCTTTGCTTTTTCTGCATAAAACTTATATGCACCTTTATTTTTTTCTTTTCGTTTCGTTGGTGCAATATGGTCTTCAACTGGAACTTTAACTAGTGGCCCTGCATGATAACTAAGTAAGGCACAAATTAGGTTACTATAACTTCTGCAATAATCACCAAAAACTGCTTCAACTACTTTTTCTTTTGCCTCTAATTTTAGTGCATTATAGTCGTCTCCATATAGAATAACAGGTATTGGAAAAATGTACTCTTCATAGAATTTTTTATCCTTAAGGTCATCAGGGATAATAGCTTCATCTGTTTTAGAACTTAGTTGCTCAGATTGTGTTTCTGTTTTACTCATTGGAAATACAACATTTTGTTGAGCATAAAGCCCACCCAATAAAATTATTGACATGCTAATTGTTAAAATTAAATTTTTCATATTTTTTTCCTCCTTTTAAAATTAGTTATTATTAAAAAATTAATTATTCATATTTAGGTTCTCGTTTTTTTTGACTTTTCCTTGTATAAAAATTCAAATTATAGAACGCACCTACAATAAGCGTAGGGTTTTTTGTAAAAGTATTACCTGAATATGTTTTATCTAAAGACCAATATTGCCTCACTTCAGCATAAATATTGAGCGTTTTGGTTTGTGCCAGTAGTTTAAAACCTGTTCCAAAATAATTATTTCCATTATAGTTTTGTTCAGTAATTTCTTTGTAGCTGTTTAGGTAGTTATCACTTTCATTAATATACATATAATTCAGTTGTAAAGATGTTGCTAATAGTAGAACACCAATAACAGGTATTTCCTTTTGCAAATACCCAAACTGATAACCTGTACTTATATTTACAGTTTGAAATCTATAGTTCTCATTATTTTTTTCAATATTGTAAGGGCGCCAGTAAAAATCAGCAAAATAACTATGCAGATATTTTTGTTTACCTCCTGTCATATACTGTCCTTTAATAAAATTTCTTTTCAGCCCAATGTGCAAAAAACAATCTCTTGAATAAGGCATTTTTTCTACATAAAAACTATCAACGGAATTTTTTCCTAATCCTTTCCAGCTAAATGGATCCCATCCTACAATGATAGGATTAAAATCAACAATGATTTGAGAAAATTTTAAATCTTGTCCAAATTTTCTTGGTTTTGAATGTACTACAAAACCGCTTTGTCCTGTTGTTGACCATGTTTTACTTGTTTCAGTACTTCCATCAAAAGAAAATTCGCCAAAAATGGCAACATCCAAAGAATCTGAGTTACTTAATAAAGTAACAGGCAAAATATGTTGTGCTTGTATAGCATTTGCAGTAAACACAACAAAAACTAATAATTGAAAACATTTTTTCATTGTCGTAAAATTTAATTATTACCTACTCTTATTAAGGTTTTTCGGTTTCCACCTGAAATAATATGATGGTTGATTATTTCCATAGTTGCAAATTTACAAAAAAACTAAATCTTTTGTCTTTCATTCTCAAACCATTTTTCTTGTCATTGACGTTTCGTCACCTTGTTGGTAACGGCAGAATGTCTAAAAACCCAAAAATATTGATTTTTTTATTAAAACATTCAGGCATTCGTCAGTAGCCGAACATGGTCGCCTGATTATATTGATAATCAATGATTTATATTTTTTACGAGCAAATTTATTTTACTTTTTTATTGGTTTTTAGACATTCTGACGGTTGCAATATGATAAGTTGGGCATTTGAAAACACCAATATTTCAATTTAACAAACTGTTTATTCATTGTTAATTCGTTCATATTTAGCACCTACAGCCCAATTTATTATATTGCGTGTTACCATTTGTTATTCTTTCAATCCGTTAATTTCTTCTTCTGTCAATCCTGTCATTTCACTAATTAAAAGTATATCTAATCCTCTTCTAATCATTTTTTTTGCAACTTCAATAGCTTTATTATTTTCTCCTTTTTCAAAAGCTGTATCAATAGAATTTTTAATATCTCTATAAGCATTTACACTTGCTTCGTATTGTCTTAATTCTTCTTTGCTGAATTTTGCAATCTCTGCTGTTTTAAATAATTTTTGAAATATTTTATCCTTAATCTTTTCGGGTATTCTATCAAACTTGTCAAGATGTTTTAATACATAAAGCCATTTATCAAATTTTGTTTTTAATTCCTCTAAAGTTTTATTGAATTTTGGCATTGACAAATAAATATATGTCAGTTTCTTATAAAATTCTTCTTTTATCTCAGTTTCATATAGTTTAGCTTCGTATTTATATTTTTTTGGATAATCTTTATCTTCGTCAAACTCAAAGTCAAGGATTCCAATTGTGTAAATCTGTTTTAATTTAAAATCCCAATTCTTTCCTTTATTTCTTGCTTGTTCTTGTATTGGAAATGTTGAATAAAAAAGTGTTCTGTCCTTAAAATATTTTTGTTCTGCTTTTTGCATTTCCACAATAAAATATTCTCCTTTTTCATTTTTGCAATACAGATCAAATATTGCTCGCCTATCTCCAATTGTTATAGGTAGCTTTTCATTCGGCAAATATGATATTTCCAGTATTTCACCTTCTTTTTCTTTCAGAAGTTCATTTAAGAAGTCCAACAGTAAATCCTTATTCGGTTCTTCACCAAATAGTCGTTTAAAACCGTAGTCAGTAAAAGGATTTATATATTTTTCTTTAAACTCTGTCATTTTAAAATTTATTTATTGCAAAGTTAATTCTTTATTTTTAATAATCAACATTTATTTGCACTTCCTTTTTATAATAAATGGTAACTTATTTATACAACCAACTTATTACATAAAAACTGTTATTTAGATGCCAAATAAATATGTCCATGACAGTTCGCCTAAGGCGAATAAGTTGTTATTTATTTTTTAACAAAAATAAGTATTTTTTTTAATTCAACAACAAATATGTTTTTTTTACAATTCATCAAACGAATTTTTCACCCTATTAGAAAGCTCTATTTCTTAGAGGTATGATAAGTCCTCCGAGTAATTTTTTTAGAAAGGATAGGATTTAAAGATAGGTTCTTTCTAACAGGGTAAACATTTTTTATACTTTTTGTACTTATACCGACTAGCTATCAATTAACTCAATATAATTCACTTCGTTCTTATTATTGAGATTGATAGTCTGTCGGCATTAACCAAACCAATGTCCCGATTTTGAATCAGGACGGTGGTATTACATGTGCATAAATTTCTGTTGTCTTACTACTGTTATGTGCTTGTCATTCCTGTTTTTTAATCCTTGTTCTTAAATCAATTTCTATTTTCTTTTTTTCATGACTTGCACATAACATTTTTTTGGGTTTACCTTGTTATAAGCCTTGGTTTTAATCCCGGACATGAAGGTCGGTGTAACTGATAATTCAGTATGTATAAGAATTAACGAACTATTTTTAGAGCAATAATTTATATACGGTATCTTTTTTTGATTTGTTTTTAATGAATAAAACAAATCAATAATTTGTCTGTCTTATTCAGATTATTTCACCAGAGTAACAGTTCCTCTTTTTTCAAAATAGTTATTATCAGCACCTTTAAGTTTGATGTAATAGACATATACACCAGGAATAACATTACCTTTATACTGACCATCCCAGCCCTGATTTGGATTTTTTGTTTCAAATATTTTTTGTCCCCATCTGTTATATATTATAAACAGATAATCAGTAATATCAGTAAAGACAGTAATTGGCTTAAAGATATTATTTTTTCCTGCTGGTGCAAAAGCATTAGGCACAAAAAATTTAGGTCTTTGTAAAACAATTACTTCATTAGATTTGCTTGTATCTTCAAATTGATATAAATATGCCGGATTTTCCAAAGCTTCAACAAAGTAAGTAAATTTACCCTGACTATAAGTAAAGTTTGAGACATCATCTATGTAGGAGTTAATTCCAAAAGCAAGATTCGCAATAGGATTAGGGTCTGATATGTCATCAACTTTACGGTATATATTGTATGAATCAACAGGTCCTAACCAGCCCTCGTAGTCATTCCATGCTAATGAATTTGTAAAGTCGTTATTTGCCTGTGCCGAGAGATAAATTGTTTTTGCAATGTTTGATGTTAATACCTGGTCCCCACAACTATCAATGACAGTAATTTTATAATAATAGCTTTTTTCATTAAAAAGGGCGGTATAGTCATAAAATGATAAGTTTGCAGAGCTTGTTATTTGTATGTTTCCAATAGTGTTATATGTTCCATAAAGCGATTCTGAACGTAAGACATTATATTTTGATACATAAGCGGAAGTATCAACAAAACAAGTAAGTTTAACATAACTATTATCAACAACAGTAGCATATCTCAGATAAATAAATTTAGGTTGGTTTGGTTTACAGGCAGTAAGGCATACAGTATTTGAAGAAGATGTTTTTAGACCAGATTGATCAAATGCCTGAATTATATAGCAATATTCAGAACCCTGATTTAGCCCTGCATGAATGAATATTCTATTATCAGTGCTGTTTATTCCCAATAAAATAACAGGTCCGCCATTTTCCTGTGTATATATTCTGTATCCTGCCAGCAGAGGATTTAGGTTGATATAAGGCGACCAGTTTAGAGTGATTTCATTATCACAGACAGACATAGTTGCTTTAAGGAATATTGTATTATGTTTAAGTCCCATAGGACTTGTGTTTAAGCAGCTATCAAAAGCAGCAATACAATATGACTGTGATGATGAGTTAGGTGATAAAGAGTCGGGAGTATCTATATAAGAAGTATTGTTTATTCCCCATACAGTATCTATAGGAAGCCAGATGCCTAATATATATTGATAGATGATATAACCCTTTGTGTCGATTGATGAGCTTGGTTTCCAGCCAATAGTAACATCTCCGCTAATTGATGTTACGCTGACTGTATCTAATATTGGTGTTACAGGATATATTACATCTTGTAATAATGCTCCATCTATTGAAGATACAGATGAGCAAGGCAGAGAATCAGAGATTTTTATTCTATAATTTATAAAAGCACTGCATATAGTAATAGTATCATAATATTGCATGTTTTGGGTTGAATCAATTAAAGACCAGTTTCCCGGAGGATATTCGCGATATATTCTATACCATGTTGAAGAGCTTGGTAATAATGGCTCATGTATTTTGTTCCATGTAAGGTCTGCGGTTCCTGTTACTGCTGTTACATCAAGAAATATGCTTTGTAAAGTGTCGGAAGGATTAGATATCTGTAAGCCGACACATCCAAAGTGTGTTTCAATATAATAGTAAACAGATTGTAAATTGGCATTTGCTCCAATATGAGTATATGTTGTTGTATTAATATTGGTTATGCTGTCAAGAAAAGTGAAAGGTCCTGATAAACTTGTAGAATAAAAGATATGATAACTCCTGAAGCATCCTGATGTGTCAGCAGGTATTATCCATTTCAGAGTTACATCGCCGGTAGTATTTACGGATATACATCTTACTTCAGGTGGTAGAATAGCATATATATCTATTGTTGAAGCAATAAAAATTGTTAGTATATATAAAGAAATTCTTTTCATCTGTTTATACTTTTAACAAGATAAAAGTTTTTAGTCGCCAGTTTCCAGTTATTAACTTCAAACTCTAAGTTTCAAACTCTAAACTGTCTTTAGTTATGGATATTTCAATTTTTTTATTTTCCAATTTTTTAATCTTTTCAATTTTACAATCTTTACAATTTTACAACAACAAGTTCTGATAATGTTTCTTTCTGCAAATAGGTCTCTGCTAATTTTTGTAATTGTTCAGGAGTAATATTTTTAATAGTATTAACAAAGTTGTAATAATAATTATTGTCTATTCCATATTCCATAACAGCTTTAAAAGTTTCGGCTGAGGCAAATGGTCCGTCAGTATTTCGTAAGATATTGCCGAGCATATAATTTTTAACTAAGTTTAGTTCAGAAACAGGTATGAGTTCATTTTTTAAACGTTTAATTTCTTTATATATTTCATTAATAGCTCTACTACAGAATTTTACATTTAGTTCAGATGCTATAATAAACAGACCTGAATTTTGTAAAGAAATCAAAGCAGAACCTATTCCATAAGTATATCCTTTATCTTCTCTGATGTTAGTCATAAGTCGTGAGCCAAAGTATCCGCCCAGTATAGTATTAAGGACTTTTAACTTTATATAATCGGGATTAGTTTTATTAAACATTAGTTTACCAATTCTAATACCAGATTGTAATGTATTTTTTTTATATATTTTTTGTGCGTTTGGCTTATTTATGTTTATAGGATAATATTTCGGATTAATAGTTTTGTTAAATGCCCAGTCATTTTGACCAAAATATTTGTTGATTAAATTAATACAATTTTTTTCAACTTTTCCGGCAACAATTATTTTACAATTATTTGATGAGTAATAATTTTTATGAAATATTTTTAATCTTTCCGGATTAATATTATCAAAATCTTTGAGTTCTGTATTTTTACCATAAGGGTGTTTTTTACCGAATATTAATTCATTAAATTTTGTTTTTGCTATATAATCAACTTTTTCGTTATTTATGATGAGTTGTTGTTTACTGTTTTTAATTAATATTGATAATTCATTTTTTTGAAATATTGGATTTTTAATGATTTCTTCTAATACTGGCAATATATTATTCAAATATTTATTCAAAACATACAGAGATACATAAGCCATGTCTTTTTCTGTTATTGTTTCTATAAAAGCTCCGTAAAAATCTATTTTATCTGCAATTTGGTTCGCAGTATAGTTTATTGTTCCCTCTGTTAGCATTTTATTTGTTAAAGGAGCAGTCAGAGAGTTGGTCTCATACCATAATCCTGCTTTGAATATTAGTTCAATTTTCACCAAATCCTGTTTACCTGCATTAATAACATACACAGGAATATTATTGTCTAAATTATATTTAACAGGGTTAATAAAATTTATTTTGTCAATTTTATTAATATCAGGGGTTTTTTTTCTGTTTATCATATTTTTTGTTTTTTACAAAATTACAATAAAAAAGACAATTTGTTTTATGTGGTAAAAATAGAATAGTATTAATCTATAAATTTTTATTACTTACATTATTATTAATATTGTATATATAAAAAAGATATTTTTATTTTTTTGTTTCATTTTGTTATTATAATTTAGCAATTTTATATATAAATTAAAATAAGGAGTTATCTATGAATTATAGTTATTTATGTCCAAAATGTAAAGGACAATTAGAAGTTGGAGGTAATATTATATTTTCTGTAAAAACAGAAAAAGGTAATCAGGGGCTTATTTTATTAAAGCCAGAGATAGGAGATTATACGGTTATTACCAATCCGACATTCAAATTTAAAAAAGGTGAGAGTGTTGAATTTTTTTGTCCTGTTTGTCATCAAAAATTATCATCAGAGATAAATGGTAATCTTATAGAAATTTTAATGATAGATGAGAATAAAAAAGAGCATAGAATAATATTTTCTAAGATAGCGGGAGAGAAGAGCTCTTATAAGATAACAGGCAAATATTTAGAGGTCTTTGGTGATGAGGCATCGCATTATATAGAATTTTTTAATAAATATATAAGAATAAATTAGTTTTTTTTTACAAACTTTTAATATTTATACCCTGATAGCCAATAATTATTTACTTTGATTTATAAAAAGTTATTTCTTTGCCAGATAGTATAGAGTAGAGCAATTGGTCTCATTGAATAGCAGATTAGCTTGCTCTTTAATTTGTTTTAAAGTTACTTTCCTATAATTATCAATTTCTTTGTTTACCAGAGAGGCATCATCTATCAATTCAGCAAAAGCAAGATTCATAGCTCTATTTGTTCCATTTATTTCTGAAAAGATAAGTGTAGATTCAATTTTATTTTTTACTTTATTTAATTCCTGTTCTTTTACAAAGTTTTGTTTTATCTTATCAAGTTCTTTATTAACAGATTCTTCTGCTTTTTCAATTTTAACGCCTTTTATTATTTTTCCTGATATAACAAAAAGTCCTTTGTCAATAGAACCTAAGTGATATGCATCAATATCACTAAAAAGTTTCTGTTTTTTTACGAGTTGCTTATATAGTCGCGATGACCTTCCATTTGATAAAATATCAGATATCAGGTCTGTGGTATAAAATTTTTTGTCTGTTCTGTTACACATTTTGTATGCTTTATATATTGCGTCAAAAGGGACGTCGCTCTCAACGGCTAATCTACGGGCTTTTGTTTGTTTAGGTTCAGCAGGTATATTTTTTTTATTATTTCCACCTTTTTTTATAGGACCAAACCATTT
>CAZZDX010000019.1:0-19425 GCA_964653185.1 uncultured Bacteroidales bacterium | reverse complement strand
AAACTAATCAATGAATTACTTAAAAAATAGCAACCAGTTTTCTTTAATTAGACCACATTTTTTAATAAGATAAATGGTTACATTTTTTTTAAGGGGACTTCTATTAATTCATTTCTTTCAAGAAATAAATATAATGAATAAGATGCGAGACATAAATATTTTTTAATAGCCATAGCTATTAAAAAATATTTTGTCGAAGTCAGATTGTTTATTATATTTGTTCCCTTTGGGTTTTCAGAGTTTCCCATATACTTCTTCAGATTTTCTTGCATTATCCCGATAGTGCTTTAAAAATCTTCCTCGTCTATGGAAAACTCTGAAAATCTTGATGCGAATGAATTAATAGAAGTCCTTTTAATATTTTATCTTATTCCTAACACTAATATCCGTATTTAATATCTCATCAAAATTACATTGGAAAACAACGGTTTTTTTATCTTCTTTAATAACAGCTTTTTTATTAGATGTTTTTTTTATTTTACTTGGGAAACTATATACAGTTTTATATGTAATTTTTTCAAATAAATTCTTATTATAAAAACTTTTTTTGTTTTTTTTAATCCAAAATCTCAAAGCTGGAAATATGTTTCGTTTTACAAGTTTTTTCTTTGTAATTTTTATATATGGTTTGAATATTCCTTTTCTGTAACCAAAAATTTTGTATAAAGCAACATTTAATTTTTTACTGTTTTTAAATTCAAAGCCCAGATAATACAAACTTTTTTTATCATCACTAATATATTCTACATTTTTTATTCCTTTAATACTTTTAATGTTTTCGGCTGACATTTGTGATTGTTTTTTTATTTCATCTACAAAAGGCATATCAACATATTTATTTAGAACTTTAAAAGCAATAGCTCCAATATATCCTCCATTAATTGAAAAACTAATCTTACCTGATTTGTCAGGGTTAATATCTATTTTTTCAACTATTTCTATGCAACTATTAAATAATAACAGGCAAGACAGACAAAAAAGATAAAGTTTTTTCATTTATTTTTACTTTTAAAAAGATTAGATAGATACAAGATGTGTTAAAATTTACAGTAAAAATAAAATTCTTTTTTGAGTTTAATGAATAAAATATTTTAATTTTGTATATTATTTCTCAAATAGGGGTGCCTTAATATTACGGGCTGAGATTAAACCCACTGAACCTGCTCCGAGTAATGTCGGCGAAGGGAAAAGGGAAACTTTTTAACAGATAGCATTTTATCTCTATTTACTATCCCAAATTTAACTCAAAATTTTATTAATTATGGAAAAAATTGTTTCATTAGGAATTGTAGATTCTTATTATAAAAAACTAAAAGAAAATCTTTCTGTTGATGTTGCTATTGTTGGTGGCGGTCCATCTGCATTGGTTGCTTCTTACTATCTTGCTAAAGCTGGACGTAAAACTGCATTATTTGAACGTAAACTTGCTCCGGGAGGTGGAATGTGGGGTGGGGCAATGATGTTTAACCAAATTGTTGTCCAAAAAGATGCTTTATCTATTTTAGATGAATTTAAAATATCTTATGAATATTTTAAAAAAGACAATTATTTAGTTGATTCTATAGAAGCAACATCAAGTCTTATTTATCATGCTTCAAAAGCCGGAGTAACTATTTTTAATTATTTTTCTGTAGAAGATGTAGTTTTTAAAAATGATAAGATTAGAGGAATTGTAGTAAATTGGGCTAATGTTCATAGAGAAGGTCTTGCTGTAGATCCTCTTATTGTCATGGCAAAATATGTTTTGGAAGGAACGGGACATGATTGTGAAATTGCTAAAATTCTTGCAAAAAAAAATAATATAAAATTAAATACTCCAACAGGAGCAGTTATGGGCGAAAAATCTCTTTCTGTTGAAGAAGGAGAAAAAACTACTATTGAAAACACAAAAGAAATATACCCTGGATTATATGTTTCAGGAATGGCTGCAAATAGTGTAAGTGGAAGTTTTAGAATGGGACCTATATTTGGCGGAATGCTTCTCTCCGGTAAAAAAGTAGCTGAATTAATTAATAAAGATTTAGGATAAAATGAAAGATTTTGGATTATATGTTATAATTACTAAACCGACATTATCTTACTCAAAAGTTGCGGAAATATGTGTTGAGAATGAAATAAAAATGTTGCAATTGAGAGAAAAAAATATGCCCGACAGAAAATTATTATCTATAGCAAAAAACATAAAATCTATTGTTAAAGGTAGCAAAACAAATTTTGTTATCAACGATAGACCTGATATTTCTGTTCTTTGTGATGCGGACTTCCTGCATCTTGGGCAGGAAGATTTGGCAATTGAAGAAGCAAGAAAAATAGTTCATCAAAATATGCACATTGGATTGTCAACACATTCCATATTACAAGCTAAAAAATCTTTAACTAAAAATCCTGATTATATTGGATTTGGTCCTGTATTTCCAACTCCAACAAAGGCAAAATCTGATGCTGCTGTTGGCACAAACAAACTTTTAAAAGTTTTACAATTTGTAAATATTCCGGTTGTTGCTATTGGTGGCATCTTTCCTGAAAATATTAAACAAGTTATGAAATCAGGAGCTAAAAACTTTGCAATGGTCAGGTATTTTATGGAAACAAAAGATCTAGATAAACGAATTAAAAAAATAAAATCAATAATAAATAATTCATATTAAATATATTTTTTAAGCATTTTCAAACTATTTTCTTTATCAACCATTAGTTGTCTTTTAAGAAAATTCAGGTCTTCAAATTTTTTTTCGTCACGAATTCTGTCTATAAAATAAATCGTAAGATAATCCTGATAAATATCTTTTTCAAAATCAAAAATGTTTACTTCAATAGTTATTTTTTTATTATTAACCGTATCAATATTTTGTTGTTTGTCTTTTAATAATTTGTTTTTAGAACTTAATGTAGGTTTTGTTCCTATATTAATCATTCCTTTATATTTTTTTTCTTTCCATAAAACTTCAACAGCATATACTCCTTTGGCAGGAATAAGTTTATACTCATCTTCTATTATAATATTTGCAGTAGGAACGTTAATTGTTCTTCCTATTCTATTCCCGGAAACGACTTTACCCGACATAAAATATTTATATCCCAAAAAAGAATTAGCTTTTTTAATATCTCCGTTATATAATGCGTTTCTTATCTTTGTTGAACTTATAGAGATATTTTTGATAACCTGTGTTGGAATTTCTTCAACTTCAAATCCATAAATGTTACTTAAATCTTCCAAACATTTGATATCTCCTTCGCGATTATTCCCAAAACTATGGTTATAACCTGTTACTAATTTTTTTGTATGTATTTTATCAACTAAAAAAATTTTAACAAATTCTGTTGAAGTTATTCTTGAAAATTCTTTTGTAAATGGCAGGATGAGCAAGTGATCAATATTTGATTTTTGTAAAAGACCTATTTTTTCTTCTATTGTATTAATAAGTTTTAATTTTTTTTCTTTCGGATAAAGTACAATTCTTGGATGAGGCGAAAAAGTTATTAATACTGTCTCTCCTTTTTGTGCTTTAGCAACTTTGGTTAATCTATTAATAATTTTTTGATGACCACAGTGAACACCATCAAAACCACCCAGCGTTACAACAGGATAATCAACATTTTTAAATTCTTTTATATCTCTGTATATCTTCACTAACTAAAAAATAATAAATAATTATAATCCGTCTTAGGTAGATAATTTTTTTCAAAATTATAATAAAATTTGTTTCTTTTAAATAAAAGATAGTATTTTTGTTACTTAATTTTATGTCAATAAACTAAAATAATTTATTTCTAAATGCTTTATTATACTATAGATGGTTAATTTGATTGATGATTGACAATCCATAAATGACGGCAAAGCCACTTGTGTTGAGCAAAGCCGAAACAAATGACAAATTATATTAGGGGATTATGTCACTTTTTGGACCAAATCCATCCGTCAGTTGACGGACATTGCAAATATATTTTATAAATTTGTCAAAATAAAAATTATTATCATGAAAAAACAGAACACAAGAATTAGAAAAACCTTAAAAAAATCATTTATTAAAGTAAATTTTTTTCTTTTAATTAGTCCATTAATATTTTATTCATTTACAGTAAATGGACAAAGTGTTAATACTTGGCAAGATAGTAGTAATAACATTGTAATAGGAGAATTAATTATTCAATTGGAGAATGATTATAATGCTAATCTATTAGAACAACAGTATACCCATATTAGTCTCTCACCTAAAAGAGAACTTTCAGATATATTAAATATATGGCTATTTACATATAATCCACAGGCAATACAAGCTGATAGTTGTTTAAATTTACTAAAACAAAACAGATATATTAAAAGCGTACAGTTTAATCACTATGTTGAACAGAATGCTACACCAAACGATCCATATTTTACTAATCAATATGGTCTAAACAAAATAAAAGCTCCAGATGCATGGGATATTACAACAGGAGGTACTACTGTACTAAATGACGAAATTGTAATTGCTATATTAGATGCAGGTTTTGATATAAATCATGAAGATATTTATTTCCGGAAAAATATTCTAGAAATACCCGGTAACGGAATTGATGATGATGGTAATGGATATATTGATGATTATGATGGTTGGAATGCATACAATAACGATGGTATTATTACTTCAGATGATCATGGGACACATGTTGCCGGTATCACAGGCGCAAAAGGGAATAATTCAAAAGGAATATCTGGTGTGAATTGGAATGTAAAAATAATGCCTATACAAGCTTCTAGTGCAACAGAAGCTACAGTAGTTGCTGGTTATTCTTATGCGCTAAAAATGCGACAGTTATATAATCAAACAAATGGAGTAAAAGGAGCTTTTATCGTTGTAACTAATGCTTCATTTTCTGCACACGGTGGAGACCCTAATGATTATCCTATTTGGTGTGGAATATATGATGCGTTGGGAGCGGAGGGAATTTTAAATATCAATGCCCCATGGAACCGGGATCAAGAATTAGGCGTAGATTTCACAGACATACCTGCCCAATGCACAAGTGAATTTTTAATAGTAGTAACTAACACCGACCAAAATGATGAATTGTATGATGAAAGTATTCTTAACCATACAGGATCTCCTTATAGCAAAACATATATTGATTTAGCAGCACCGGGAACTGAAATATATTCTACACTTCCAGAAAATTTATATGGAAATTTAACTGGTACATCAATGGCTGCACCTTTTGTTACAGGTGCAATAGCTTTAATTTATGCAGCAGCTTGTGAAGATTTAATGATAAATTGTAAATCCAATCCAGATCAAGTTGCTTTAGCAATAAAGCAATTTTTATATAATGGATCAGATCCTATCTATGATTTACTACTTAAGATTGGGTACGGACGTTTGAATGTTTATAGAAGCATTTTACTAATGTATCAGCAATATGATTTGGATTTGTATATTACAGGAACTGAAACAACATCCAAACAATATGATGCCATCAATACTATAACCGTTGAAAATTATACAGCCGTTGGTGATTATAATGTTACATTCAGAGCAGGAAAATCCATTCATTTTAAACATGGAACCCACTTAAAACCCAATCCCGGTAAAGTAATGCGTGCTTATATTGATGAATCTGCTTTTGATTGTGCAATACCCTTTGAACCATTGACAGTTAATTTATTAGCACCAGAATATGCTTATTGTGGAATAGCTTACCCTATTACTTGTAATGCTATTGTTAATGGGGGACACCCACCTTATCAATACCAATGGTACTCAAAAACAGAAACGAGTACCACATGGTTAGCTCATGATGTAAACAGTCCAAATATAGCTTTTATTACTTATGAAAGTTTTTATGTAAAAGTTGAAGTAACAGATGACATAGGCATAACAGCCATGTCACCTACTAAATTTGTTAATTGTATTGATTCAAAAACACATCCCCCAGATACTACTGACACCCTTAATATGCCAATTATTGATTTAACTTCCACAAATACATCAGATGATAAAACAACCTCTTTACATATAGAGCAAAATTACTTACGACAAACTTTTAATGTTTTTCCCAATCCTGTATCTGGAATTTCAACCATCACTTTCTCTTTAGAGAATCCAAGTGAGGTAACAATACAAATTTCTGACATAAAAGGAAAAATAATTGAGAAAATCATAGAAATTAAACCATACGATTTTGGTTATCATACTATTGAATATAATACAAAAAATTTATCCCCAGGAATGTACTTCTATACCATTATTACGAATTCAGGAATTAACGCTTTAAAACTTGTTATCTTAAAATAAAATTGAATTGATTGAAAAAATTTATCATAATATTATTCCTAATTTTTATAACTTATATTGTTTATTGTCAGCATATTGGTATTAGAGCTAATAAAGAGCTATGTGAGGAAGAAAGGATTAATAATTCTTTAGGATTAGGAATATATATTAACATTGATGACTTTTCTGAGAAAATTGAAGCAATATTATCATTTGATTGTTATAAACTTCATAAAGAATATGAGGATGATGATTTTCAAACTTATTATGGAAGAAAAAGTATTGGTTTATCTTTTTTATATGTTATACCAATTAAAGAAAAATTACAATTTAAGACTGGATTAAGTACAAGCTATGATATGGTTAATGGTTCTGATGGTGGAATATTTACAAATTGGATTCATGGTTATAATGCTAAATTTATTGGAATTGAAATTTTGTTAAATCTTCATCTAAAAAATATATTTAATTTTCCACTAAACTTTGATTTATTTATTACGCCAGATTATTTAATTAATATATATAATAACGATGAAAATAAGAATAGTATTAGTAAATTCTATTATGATGATAACTTAAAAATACTACAATTTCAAATTGGATTAACCTATAAAATAAAATAATCTGAAAAATAGAATTGCAACATTCACATAACACGGTGAAAAGTATAATAACCATAAACTAAAAAATTTACAATAAAATTATGACGGCTAAAAAAATCGGTAAAATTTCCCAAATAATTGGACCTGTTGTAGATGTATCATTTAATGAAGAAAAAGAACTTCCAAATATATATGATGCCTTAGAAATAACAAAAGAAGACGGTTCTGTAGTTGTATTGGAATGTGAGCAACATATAGGTGAAGATACTGTTAGAACAATAGCAATGGACTCTACTGATGGTTTACGAAGAGGTATGGATGTTGTTGTAACGGGAAGTCCTATTACTATGCCAACAGGAGATAAAATAAGAGGAAGGTTATTTAATGTTATTGGTGAATCTATTGATGGAATAGGTCCGGTTACCAAAGAAACCAGTTACAGCATTCATCGCGATCCTCCTAAATTTAAAAACTTATCAACAAAAAAAGAAATTTTATATACAGGCATTAAAGTTATTGACTTGCTTGAGCCATATTCAAAAGGCGGCAAAATCGGACTGTTTGGTGGTGCCGGTGTAGGAAAGACAGTTATCATAATGGAGTTGATAAATAATATTGCAAAGGCATATGAAGGATTATCTGTATTTGGTGGTGTTGGAGAAAGGACAAGAGAAGGTAATGATTTATTGAGAGAAATGCTTGAATCAAATGTAATAACTTATGGCAAAGCTTTTAAAGAAAGTATGGATAAAGGCGGCTGGGACTTGTCAAAAGTTGATAAAAAAGAATTGTCTAAATCTAAAGCCACATTGGTCTTTGGACAAATGAATGAGCCACCGGGAGCACGTGCCAGAGTAGCTCTGTCAGGATTAACACTTGCCGAATATTTTCGCGACGGAGATAAAAAATCAGGAGGAAGAGATATCCTTTTCTTTATTGATAATATATTTCGTTTTACACAGGCAGGGTCAGAGGTCTCTGCTTTATTAGGACGTATGCCATCTGCCGTAGGTTATCAGCCTACACTGGCAACAGATATGGGCACTATGCAGGAAAGAATAACATCAACAAAAAGAGGTTCTATAACTTCGGTACAGGCAGTTTATGTGCCTGCTGACGACTTAACAGACCCTGCTCCTGCAACTACTTTTGCTCATCTTGATGCCACAACAGTTTTAAGCCGTAAAATTTCAGAACTGGGAATTTATCCTGCTGTTGACCCTCTTGACTCTACTTCCAGAATATTAAGTCCTGAAATCGTTGGCAAAGAGCATTATGATTTAGCACAACAAGTAAAAGAAACTTTACAACATTATAAGGACCTGCAAGATATCATTGCTATACTTGGAATGGAAGAACTATCAGACGAAGATAAATTAGTTGTTAATCGTGCAAGAAGAATACAAAGATTTTTGTCTCAACCTTTTCATGTTGCAGAACAATTTACAGGCATACCAGGAACTATTGTAAGTATTGAAGATACAATAAAAGGATTTAAAATGATATTAAATGGAGATGTAGATGAATATCCTGAAGCTGCATTTAATCTCGTTGGCACAATAGAAGAAGCTATTGAAAAAGGAAAAAAAATACTTGCAAAAACAAAATCATAGTTAAGTATAAATTATAAAAAATATCTAAAAAATGCACTTAGAGATAACCACACCTGATACTAAAATATATGAAGGAGAAGTAAATCTTGTTCAATTGCCCGGAATAGATGGCTTTTTCGAAATCTTAAATAATCATGCTCCTTTAATATCTATTTTAAGTAAAGGCAGAGTTAAGATAGTTGATACCAGTGAGTCAACAAAAAATTTTAATATAAATGGCGGAGCTGTTGAAGTATTAAAAAATAATATAATTATACTGGCAGAATAAACCCAAATTAAACGATTTACTTAAATTTAGAAGTTATAAACTCCGAAATTTTAGTTAGATAACTTATATAATAAAAATATTATACTTTTGCAATTCACCCTGTTAAATAATTTTGTTACGCAAAATTAATCAGGCATCAGTCAAACGCCTGACATGACTGCCTGATTATTTAACAGGGTAAAATTAATTTGATTATGGTCCATTTTTTGACATAATCCACTAAAAATATTTCTATTTATACATTAAAAATAGATAATTATAAAATAAAAACGGAAGCCGAAAAGCTTACAGAATAGACAATAATATTTAATAATTTATTACAATGAAAAATTTATACTTTATTTTTTTATTTTCAGCAATAAGCATGAAAATATTTGCAATTGATGCACCATCTATAACATTACCAAGCAATGGAGCTACAAATCAAAATTTAACCTTATCTCTTGACTGGACTGATATTACAGGAAACGAAGGCTATATATATCAATTAGATACAGTTTCTGATTTTAGTTCTTCCTATATGATGCAAGATACAACTTCTACAAATGTCTCTTATGTTAATATTTCCAATCTTTATTTTGGGACAACATATTATTGGAGAGTTTTAACATTAAGCTCTTCAGGAAATTCTGTTTGGTCTGCATCTTGGAGTTTTACAACTTATTACACTGTAAATAACCTTTATCCGACTAATGGTGCAACCAATATTAATATTACAATGAATATTGACTGGTCAGATATAACAGGAAACAATGGATATATTTGGCAAATGGATACAACACCTAATTTTAATTCATCTTTATTTACACAAGGTACAACTGCAACCAATAATTCTTTTGAAAATCAATTTAATTTATTATTTGGAACAACATTTTATTGGCGTGTCTGTGCCAAGAGTGTTATTGATACTTCGGATTGGTCTGAAACATGGAGCTTTACAACAAGAAGTACCGTAAATAATACATATCCAACAAATGGTGTAACTAATATGTTCCTTTCGCTTTATATTGATTGGTCAGATATAACAGGAAATAGCGGATATATTTGGCAAATGGATACAACTCCAAATTTTAATTCGTCTTTATTTACGCAAGGCACAACTTCAACCAATAGTTCTTTTGAAAATCAATCTAATTTATTATTTGGTACAACATATTATTGGCATGCTTGTGCTAAGAGTGTTAGCGATACTTCGGATTGGTCTGAAACATGGAGCTTTACAACAAGAAGTACCGTAAATAATACATCTCCGAGTGATGGAGCAATAGATCAAGATACTACACTTAATCTTGACTGGACTGATTTTACAGGGAATGATGGTTACATATATCAAATTGATACTTCACAAAATTTTAATTCTTCATTATTACAACAAGGTGCAACAATTCAAAATAATTCTTTTGTAGGTATATCAGGATTATTATACGGAACTATATACTATTGGCATGCTTGCGTAAAAAGTATTAATGACACTTCCGATTGGTCTAATACTACTTATTTTAAAACATCATACCAATTAACAAATGCTCCAGACCTAATAAGTCCGGTTGATTGTAGTATAGGAATATCTTATGTATCAACAGATTTAGAATGGTCATCAATACCTGAAGCCACAGCATATCAATATCAATATAGTCAGGATAGTACATTTAACAGTGGTATTTATAATGGAACTACAGGATCTTTAACAGAAACAATAAATAATCTAAATCAAACCACAACATATTTTTGGCGGGTAAGAGGACAAAACTCATCAGGTTATTCACCATGGTCCACTATTTGGAAATTTACAACAGATAATAATGTTGGGATTTCAGATTTATCAGATATAAGTTCTATTAAAATTTTCCCTAATCCTATATCTAATATATTGACTATTATTGGAAAAGGTATTATTACAGTTGAAATAACAAATTATAATGGACAAATTATTGATAGTAAAATCGTAAAAAACAATATGTATTCCTTTGATTTAAGTAATATATCAAGTGGAATATACTTGATTAAAGTAGCTACTGATAAGAATATAATATATAAAAAAGTAATTAAAAAATAATATAATTATACTGGCAGAATAAAAAATAACTATGTTTTAAATTGTATAATATAGTATAAATAGAATTTTTAGGCAAGTTTATTAATATATCAAATTAATCAAAAAAATATTAAAACTAACAGGAGGATTAAATTATGACAAAAAGATTAGAAGTTTACAAATGTGAAATTTGTGGAAACATTGTAGAAGTAACAAATGCTGGTGCAGGCACATTAGTTTGCTGTGGTCAGGATATGAATCTTTTAAAAGAAAATACCGCAGACAGCACCACTGAAAAACATGTTCCATTTATTGAAAAAATTGAAGGCGGATATAAAGTTAAAGTAGGCGAAAACACAAAACATCCTATGATTAAAGAACATTATATTCAATGGATAGAACTAATAACCGAGAATAAGGTATATAGAAAATATCTCACACCTGACGATGAACCACAAGCAATTTTTAAAGTTGATAATAACGAAAAAATTATTTCTGCAAGAGAATATTGCAATATTCATGGTCTGTGGAAATATGAAAAATAATTTATATAATGTTTGTAAAAAAATGCCAATAACTGCGTTATATTTGTTATTGATGTTTCATTATTAAACACTTATATTTTAAATTTTTTTAGATACTATGTAAAACCTTAAAAAAATAAAAAAAATGTTAAACAAAAAAGTAGAACAAGAATTAAACAAACAAGTAAATGCAGAATTATTTTCTGCTTATTTTTATTTATCAATGTCAGCATATCTTGAATCAAAAAATTTGCCTGGTTTTGCTCATTGGATGCGAATACAGGCACAAGAAGAAGATTTCCATGCAATGAAAATCTTTGATTATATAAATGAAAGAAGTGGAAGAGCTGTTTTAACTGCTATTGAGCAACCAAAAACAGAATGGAAAAATGTTATTGAAGTTGCCGAGGAAATTTATGCTCACGAACAAAAAGTAACAGGACTAATTAATAACTTACTTGATGTGGCAATTAAAGAAAAAGATCATGCTACAAGTAATTTTTTACAATGGTATGTTGCCGAACAAGTTGAAGAAGAGGCAAATACAGAAAATGTTCTAAATCAACTTAAAATGGTGGAAGGTAAAGGTCATGGTTTATTCATGTTAGATAAAGAGCTAAGCACAAGAGTATTTGTTCCGCCAACAGCTGCTGAATAAATAAATTTTATCAACTTTAATTTAAAAATTATTAATAATCAATAATACAAAAAAAATGAAAAGTTTAAAAGGAACAAAAACAGAACAAAACTTATTAAAATCATTTGCCGGCGAGTCCCAAGCAAGGATGAGATATGATTATTTTGCAAAACAAGCAAAGAAAGAAGGTCTCGAACAAATTTCGGCAATATTTGAAGAAACTGCAATGAACGAAAAAGAACATGCAAAACGTTTTTTTAAATTTCTCGAAGGTGGAAATGTAGAGATAACTGCTACATATCCAGCAGGCAAAATAGGTACAACTCTTGAAAACCTAAAAGCCGCTGCAATGGGCGAAAACGAAGAATGGACAGAATTGTATCCTAAATTTGCTAAAATTGCTGATGAAGAAGGGTTTAAAGAAATTGCTACTGCTTATAAAATGATTGCTAAAGTAGAGGAAGCACACGAAAAAAGATATTCAAAATTATATAAAAATCTTGAAAACGGTAATGTCTTTGAAAAAGACGGTGTGATGACATGGAAATGTCGTAATTGCGGATATCTGCACACTGGGACAAAAGCTCCTGATGTATGCCCTTCTTGTCTGCATCCTCAATCATATTTTGAAATACAAGCAAATAATTATTAAGAATAGTATTAATCTAAAAAAATAAAAATTATGAAAAAATACGTTTGTAAAGTTTGTGGTTATATTTATGACCCTGAAAATGGAGACCCTGACAGCGGAATAGCTCCGGGTACTAAATTTGAAGATATACCCGAAGATTGGGTTTGTCCTGTTTGCGGTGTTGGTAAAGACGAGTTTGAACTTGAAGAATAAATATGATGTAATTTTACTATTCTAAAATATTTTTTTAGAATAATGAATTAAAATTTGCAAAAATAATAGGTTAAAGTCCATTGTTTTAAATATATTTTATTGCAATCAAGTTTATTAAGTATCAACTTCCGTAATTAAAATGATTTTTAATAATAATTTTAAACTTACCTTAATTTTATAAATAAATATCAATGAAATACATAATTATTGGAAATGGGATTGCCGGCACAGAAGCTGCCCAAACAATTAGACAAAATGATGTTCACGGCGAAATAACAATTATTTCACAGTCAAATAATTTGTTTTATTACCGCCCACGACTAATCGACTATATTGCCGACACTGTAACAATTGACGATATAACTACCTTTAAGACAGATTTTTATACAAAAAATAAAATAAAAAATGTTTTAAACGAAACTGTTATAAATATTGATTCTGAAAAACAGACAGTTTCTACTTTATCAAATAAAATATATAAATACGACAAATTATTGTTAGCACAGGGAGCAAGACCTTTTATTCCTCCAATAAAAGGAGTTGAAAAAAAAGGTGTTTTTACTTTAAGGGAGATTTCTGATGCAGATAATATTAAAGCATATTGTAAAAATAAAAAAAGTATAGTAATTGTTGGTGGCGGACTGCTCGGAATTGAAGTAGCTAATAGTTTATTAAAAACAGGAGCTAAAATTACGATAATTGAATTTTCTAAATTTATACTCTCTCGTCAACTCGATGCTGATGGTTCTGAAATATTAATGAGTTTGTTAAAACAAAAAGGACTGTCATTTAAACTTGGCTATTCAACTACAAGTATTAACGGAAACAAATCTGTTAAAAGTATAAGTTTAAATTCAGGAGAAGAACTGGATGCAGATGCTGTAATTTTATCAGTAGGAGTAAGACCAAGATTAGAACTAACCAAAAAAATAGATGTTGAAATTAATAAAGGAATCATTATTAATGATTTTATGGAAACTTCGGCGAAAAACATATATGCTGCCGGCGATATTTCCGAACATAAAAATATTTGCTACGGTTTGTGGTTACCATCCAAAGAACAAGGTTTAGCTGCCGGACAAAATATGACTGGTGTAAAAACAAAATATTTCGGCTCTAAAATAGAAGCCCGAATGAAAGTTACCGGAATTTCCCTATTTTCAGCAGGTGATTTTAACAAAGAAGATGCAGAAATAAAAACAATTAAACATGACGAAATTTATAAAAAAATTGTTTTTAAAGGTAATAATCTATTTGGAGCAATATCTATTGGAGATAATAAATTTGCATCAACATTATCAAAAATATTTGATAAAAAATTATATCTTAATGAATACCTTAAAACAAGTGATTTTTAATAAGAATTTTATATAACTCTTCAAACCCAATTCTAAAATTACACTGGTCAAAATCAAAATATATTACTATATTGCAGATGTTGTTAATTATAGAATTTAGATAACTTAAAAAATATTTAAAAAAAATGAAGGCTGTAAAAATAAAAGAAGGCATTTATTGGGTTGGTGCCATTGATTGGGATTTAAGAAATTTTCATGGTTATCTTACTCAACGCGGTGCAACATATAATGCATATCTTATTATTGATGATAAAATAACATTAATTGATACTGTAAAAAAACAATTTGCAGATGAGATGATAAAAAGAATATCATCAATAATTGACCCATCAAAAATTGATTATATAATATCAAATCATGTTGAGATGGATCACTCGGGAACAATACCAAAAATGATGGATATTGCAACAAACGCCCTGTTAATAACTTGTCCGAATGGTGAAAAAGGACTAACAGCACATTATAAAAGAAATTTTAATCATAAAATTGTTAAAACAGGCGATACTCTAAATCTTGGTAAACGAAATCTTCAATTTGTTTTAACACCAATGGTTCATTGGCCTGATAATATGGTTGAGTATATGCCTGAAGAAAAAATTCTTTTCTCAAACGACTCATTCGGTCAGCATTATGCTTCGTCGGGCAGATTTGATTATGAAAATCCTAAAGACATAATATTTGATGAAGCAAAAAAATATTTCGCAAACATTGTTTTACCCTACTCTGCACAAGTAAGAAAAGAGCTTGAAGTTGCTGCAAATCTTGATATAGAAATAATTGCATCAAGTCATGGTGTTATATGGGAAAAATATACTAATGATATTATTGAAGAATATAAAAAATGGTCTTCAAATAAAGTTCTTAAAAAAGCTGTAATTGTTTATGACACAATGTGGCACTCAACAGAAAAAATGGCTTATGCTATTCAGGAGGTCTTTGAAGAAAAGGGATTTATTACCTCAATGCATAACTTGCAGTGTAATCATATATCAGATATTATGACAGAGTTTATTGATGCTGAATATATCTGCGTTGGTTCGCCAACACTCAACAATAATATTATGCCAAACATTGCATCTTTTCTTACTTATTTAAAAGGATTATCGCCTAAAGGAAGGAAAGCTATTGCCTTTGGCTCTTTTGGCTGGGGCGGTCAAAGCATTGCTCAAGTTGCTGAATATCTTAAAGATTCAGGATTTGATATTGTTAATACGTATAAACAAAAATACGTACCGGCATCAGATGATTTAAATAATTTGAAAAGCAAATTAGCAGAAGATTTGGCTTGTGATTAGAGTACTTTTATCACATCAAACTATATGAATATCAACAATTTAGACCCGCAAGGTTTTATAAAAAACCTTGCGGGTCTTTAACATAACAACAAAATAAATTGCAAAAATGGACGAAATAAGAAACATTTTAGATTTAATAAAACCTGATGTTAATAAACGTATCAAAAATTTTAAATCTCTATGGCAAGAAGCCGATGAAAAAAAATTATTTCAGGAATTGTCTTTCTGTCTTCTTACTCCACAATCAAAAGCGCAAAATGCCTGGAAAGCAATTCTTATTTTAAGTAAAAATAATTTACTCTTTACAGGAAAACAAAATGAAATAGCTCAACACTTAAATTATGTAAGATTTAAAAATAACAAAGCTCTTTATATTGTGAAAGCAAGGGAACAACTTTTTAATAATTCTCAAGGAATAAAAAAAATTCTATCTGCTTTTTTATCTGTAAATGAAAAAAGAAATTGGCTTTTAAAAAATATTACAGGATTTGGTTTGAAAGAAGCAAGTCATTTTCTCAGAAATATAGGTTTCGTTGAAGATATTTCAATTTTAGACAGACATATTCTCAAAAACTTAAAAGAATTTAATGTTATAGATGAAATACCATCAATTCTTCCTGAAAAAAAATATTATGAAATTGAGAATAAAATGAAACAATTCTCAGAGGAGATTAATATATCATTAGGATACCTTGATTTTATTTTTTGGTATAAAGCAACAAATACATTGTTCAAATGATAAAATTTTTTATGACTAAAGACAATTTAAATTTTAAATTTAAATCCCCAACCTTTTAATATGACTCTTAAGGATAAATTTGGACTTGCTACAATAGGTGGGGTTAACGATGATATTAAAATGTTTATAAACTAATATTATTTAAATAAAAAAAAATGTAAAAAAATATTAATTAAATGAATAAATTGCAATTTTTAAATAAATTAATAACAAAACAATTAAAATTAAGGAGAAATAATTATGAAAAACTTAGCAACAGACATGAATCTTCAATATGATCAATTTATGGATCTTATAAAAACAGCAGGAGAAGTAGATCACGGTTATGCAAAAGCTCTTATGGAATTTGTACATCAGGCCGAAAAGCCCGGTGCTCTCAGTACCAAAATAAAAGAACTTATTTCAATAGCTCTTAGTGTTACAGCTCATTGTACTTTTTGTATTGCATTTCATACTAAAAATGCCATTGCTGAAGGTGCTACAAAACAGGAAATATGTGAAGCAGGACTTGTAGCAGGACTTATGGGTGGCGGCCCTGCAGTTGCACACTTACGTTATTTAATTGATGCTTGCGACCAATTCGGAGCAAAATAAAAATTTTATAATAAAGACGAGGCACGTTGAAACGAAATGAAAATTCCGATACATCGGAGTATCGTCTCTATTAAGGGGGCTTAATAATGTAATACAAAAATATAATATAACCAAAGATATTATCAATTTTTATATTTCAGCCATTTCCATAATTCTTTATAATTTACTTTTTTGCCATACATTAAGATACCGGTACGGTATATTTTGGCAGCCAGCCATGTTGTTGCGATAAATCCAAGTATCAGGAAAATAATTGACAGAGCTAAGTCAAGATTTGGGACACCAAAAGGTATTCGTATCATCATTATAACAGGAGAAGTAAGAGGTATAACAGAGAGCCAGAATGATACAGGCCCGTCAGGGTTGTTAATCACAAATTGGCTCATAACAATAGCAAAAATAAGAGGTATTGTTATTGGCAGCATAAACTGTTGTGTGTCAGCTTCGCTATCAACAGCAGAGCCAATAGCAGCAAACAGAGCTGCATATAATAAATATCCTCCTATAAAAAAGAACAGAAATGAAAGTATTATTTTTATATAGTCAATAGAATATATAGCTTCAAATATTTTGTTTGTCTCTTTGGTTTGTATAGATGAGTTATTATTAAAATTGTTTATTTGTAAATTTTGACCTGTAAGCTCTTTATTATTTATAGTTTGTTCTGTTTTTTTGTTAAAAGAAAATTTTTCAGGGAAAGATGTTTTAACAGCAGTTACAATAGCCAAAGTCAGGATAATCCATAGGGCAAACTGCGTTAAACCTACAAAAGCAATACCAATAATTTTGCCCATCATAAGCTGAAATGGTTTTACAGAAGATACAATGACTTCAACTATACGGCTTGTCTTTTCTTCTATGACACCACGCATCACTTGTGAACCAAACATAAAAATAAACATATAGATAAGGATACCGGAAAAAAGTCCAATAGCAGTACTTATCTCAGAAAAACTTTTTTCCTCTTTTCCACTTTCTTTAAGTTTAATAGTAGTTATATTTACTTCTGTTTTTATCTTTTTTATATCTTCAAGTGTTTTTTTATCAATATTTTGACTAGCTATTTTAACATTTTCAATGCAATCTTTAATTGTATTTTCTAAGTTATTTTTTAATATTATACTTGCCTGTTTATCTGAAAATAATCTTATCTTATTAGGATTATCCATAGTGTTTGCAGGGATATACAATATAGCATAAATATTTTTATTAAAAAAATCTTTTTTGGCTTTACTGATGTCTGTATTAAGGTAGATAAATTTTAAGTCATTAGAGTCAGAGAATTTATTATAAAAAAGACCTGTTTCATCAATAATACCGATTGCCTTTTCCTTGTCCGACATTTGAGCCATATAAATAGGCACAATCATAATAGCTGCCATTAAAATAGGTCCAAGTATTGTCATTATTATAAATGATTTTTTCTTTACCCTTGTAAGATATTCCCTTTTTATTATAAGAGATATTTTATTCATACATTTTTAATTGTTAAAGTCGTTGAAATCGTTTAAAATCGTTAGTATAATCCGTAATTCATAATTTTTCAGTTTTTATTATTAAGTCATTAATAATTTTTAGGCATTTTTAATTTTAAGTATTTTGAATTTCATAATTCCTAATTTTCTTTACTTACTTCTTTAATAAATATATCATTTATACTGGGTAAAATTTCTTTAAAAGAGATAATTTTTGCATAAGGCAGAATTGCTTTAATCAAATCATTAGGAGAAACAGAATCCAAGATTTTTATTTTAATTTTTGTTAAACTATCTTTGGTAGAATGCTCTAATAATTCAAAATTGTTATTAATAACTGTTTTTATTTTCTCATTATATTCAGATAATTCAAATTCATAAATATTTGCTTTATACGTATCTTTTATCTCTTTTATATTCCCGTTTAATATATTTTTGGACTTATTTATAAGTGCTATATAATCGCATAATTCTTCAACAGAAGCCATATTATGGGTAGAAAATATTACTGTTGCTCCTTTATCTCTAAGATTTAATATTTCTTCTCTGATAATATTTACGTTTATAGGGTCAAAGCCGCTAAAAGGTTCATCAAAGATAAGAAGCACCGGTTCGTGAATTACAGTAATAACAAACTGGACTTTTTGTTGCATTCCTTTTGATAGTTCTTCTACTTTTTTGTTCCACCAATCTTGCATTTCAAACTTTTCAAACCAATATTTAAGTTTTTTTAAAGCATCATGTTTGCTTAATCCTTTTAGTTGAGCAAGATATAAGGACTGTTCGCCTACTTTCATTTTTTTATACAGCCCTCTTTCTTCGGGCAAATAGCCAATTTGTTTTGTGTGTATAGATGATAATTTATTTCCAAGAAAAGATATTTGTCCTTTATCAGGAGCAATAATTTGATTGATAATTCTTATAAGTGTTGTTTTCCCTGCACCATTAGGACCTAACAGACCAAAAATACTTTGTTCAGGAACAGATATATTTATATTATCAAGAACTGTCTGATTAATAAATTGCTTAGTTATGTTATTAGTAGATATTATATCCATTTTTTTTATTATCCTAATTTTAGGTTTGTTTCAAATTTTACCAAAAAAAACAATTCTGAACTTATTTCATAGGATGAATTTTTTATGGGTGAAAGAGTATATATGTCCAATGGTATAAATTTGTCTCTTACA
>CAZZDX010000018.1:0-20230 GCA_964653185.1 uncultured Bacteroidales bacterium | reverse complement strand
AATCATAAACAATCAGCGTCATCATCGTTCTATTTTAGTCGGACAGTAGTGATTTTAATATAGCAAATGGTACATACAATGAACAAATTAAAATTAAAAATATATCAGGCACTTATGATTCAATTATTTTTAAATCTGCTTCGGGCAATTATAATGATGTAACAATAGAATACAGCTGTCCTCAGGATGGAGATATTAATAACTACGAACTTCGTCTGGATGGAGCACAATATGTAACAATCAGAAACTTAACAATACAATCTGTAGGTGCAGGTTCAACTTATACTAAAGTTATTGATATTACAGGAGATGCTCATAACAATAAAATTATAAATAACAACCTGATTGGCAAAACAACTACCAGTCAGAGCAATGACAGAAAGGCAGTAGTTGCCTCTTCCAGTGATTTTAATAATGATAATAATGAAGTAAGCAATAATGTATTGACAAATGGTTCACATGGTGTATATTTTAGCGGAATAGCTTTTAATAATTTTGAATCCGGCATACTTATCTCTAATAATACAATAACAAATTCATGGTTTACAGGTATTCATTTTCAGAATCAAAATGCTCCAATTGCCAGAAATAATTATATTACTACCAATTCAACAAGGACAGATTTTAAAGGTATATATACTTACTATACTGATAATGGAATGAAGCTACAAAAAAATCAGATATACGCAACTACTGCTTATGGCTATGGTATTTATGTATATCTTAGTGATGGTACAGCAGGAACTTATGGTGAGACATCTAATAATATGATATATATCGGTGCAGGAGCAGCCACCGCAAATTATGGAATTCAATTGAACCAAAGCAATTATCAAAAGGTTTATTACAACAGTGCTGTCTCAAATAGCAGCAATACATTAAATAGCGGTGAACTGAATTGTGCTTTTAAGTCATATAATACCAATAATAACCAGATTATTAAAAATAACATCTTTTTAAATGCTGATGCAGGATTGGCAATATTTGTTGATATAGCAGCTTCTATTGAGGAACTGGATTATAATGATTTATATACTACAAATGGTTTGGTTCTTGGCAGATGGGTAACTAGCTCATCAGCAGATGCAACACTGACAAGCTGGCAAGCTATAACACCGGGAACAGAAGATGAAAATTCCATTTCTGCTGACCCTTTATTTACTTCAAACACTGATTTGCATATATTAGAAAGCTCACCATGTATTGACAAAGCAATTGATATTGCCGATGTTACAAATGATATTGACAACGATTCCCGTGCAACAGATATAGGCGCTGACGAATATGGCAGTGAAGTACAACCTATTGAATTATTGTTTTTTACTGCTGAAGTAAATGATAAAGAATCCGTTGTCCTGAAATGGAAAACAGCATCAGAAATAAATAATGATTATTTTACTGTTGAAAAATCTGTTGATTGTGCTAATTTTGAATTAGTTGATATTATAAAAGGAGCTGGCAATAGTAATACAATTTTATATTACGAAACTTATGATGATAAACCATATATTGGAACAAATTATTACCGCTTGAAGCAAACCGATTATGACGGAAATTATAAATACTCTGATATTCGTATAGTATATATTAGTTTGGTTAATGACAAAATAAGCATATATCCCAATCCTATAAAAAATAATATCAATATTCAAATTAATTCAGACGAAAAAACAGATGTGTCAATAGAAATTATTGATATAAATAGAAAAGTTATTTATAACAGAAATAAAAATTTGAACAAGGATAACAACCTTATTGAGATAAATGTAAGTGATTTGAACAGTTCTGTTTATTTTGTTAAAATACTTAATAATAAAGGTTATATACTTTTTACTAAAAAAATAAGTGTTATTAAATAATCAAAACATTGTCTCTCATATACATAAATAATTTCTGTTGATATTAATACCAATTTCTAATTACTTTCATTTATAAATCCGATGATTTTAAAATTAAAATACTACTTTTGTATTCAAATATTAATAAAAAATTTAAATTATGAAAACATTTTACCAATTATCAAAAAAAATTTTGTTGTTTCTGTGTTTTACAATAGTTATATATGGAAATAATATTTCAGCACAGACAATACTTTTAGGTCCGGAAGAATTTAACTCAGACATTATAATTAATGGAAGTTCGGCATCGACAAATGTATGGTTTGCACCTGATTCTCATACCCCTATTGACTATATATCTTCAGGCGGTTGCACAGGCGGATGTGCAGGATATACCGGCTCATGGAATGACTATTGGGGAAACTTTTTAAGGGCACCAGAAGTAAACTGTAATGGCTTTGACTCTGTCCAATTAAATTTTGATATATCCAATTCCTACTTTTCTTCACAACCTAACGATGGAGTAAGATTCTATATGTGGGCAGATGGCGGATATGTAAAAGCCGTATCAGTATTAATTGATGACGTAGAACATGGATATATTGACGGAAACGGTATATGGCTGATGTTTGATGAACAAAGAACCTGCATACATGTCAATGTTATATTTGATATATCTTCAATAGCAAATAAATCAAATATCTTGTTTTACTTAGATGCCAACTGTGGATATAATAACTCAAATGTTTATGAAATAAAATTTGATAATATATCTATTACCAGCTGCCAGTCCAATATTGTCTGTTCTCCTTATGCAGGAGACGATGATACAATTTGCGCATTACAATATAATCTAAATGCCTCTTTAAGTCAAACAGGTTCTACAGGAACATGGTCATCTTTAAATGATTCTGTATCTTTTTCTGATATTAATGACTCTAATGCTACTGCTTATGTAAACAATTATGAAATATACGAATTTATCTGGACAGAGACAAATCCACAGTGTTCAAATTCTGATACTGTATCCGTTACTTTTGCCGAAATACCGCCAACGCCTTTATTTTATTCTGATATTGATACAGGATGTCAGCCATTAAATGTTTATTTCACCCAATCATGCGGAACAGGAGTAACATTTTTCTGGGATTTTGGCGATGGAAACCATTCAACTATGGGAAACACCACGCATACTTTTGTCAATGATGGAACATATAATATTACCTTAACCGTTACATCAGACCTTGGCTGTGTTAACTCTCATACTATTAATAATATGATTACTGTATATCCAAAGCCAACAGCAAATTTTTTTTATATTACAAATGATTTAACTGCTGATTTTACTAATACCTCAACAAATTCAAATATCAGTTACTGGAACTTTGGCGATGGAAATAATTCATCTGAAACAGATCCGGAACATATATACAGTAACTATAACACTTACAATGTTCAGTTGATTGCAGAAAGTGAACATGGATGTAAAGACACTGTTAACCAAAATGTTAATCTTATTCCAACAACAATAAATGATATATCGCAATATAATGTAATAAATATATATCCAAATCCTAATAATGGACTTATAAATATTGAATTTGGAAATAGATATAATGAAAAAATAAATATAGAGATTACTGATATAAATGGTCAGATTTTATTAAAAAAACAATTTAATATTACAGATTATTATAAGAATAATAATTCCGATAAAATTGGAATAAAACAAATTGATATGTCCGGTTATAATAAAGGTGTTTACTTTATAAAGATTTATAATACCAGTTTTGTTAAAACAAAAAAAATTACAATTTATTAATATCCTGTTTTGTTAATTAGGGCTTACTGAAAAATGTTTAAATGCAAAATTTTTTGCAGCGAAATATTTATTTTTTTGCTTAAGACCTTACATTTTTAATTAAAAATAATATAATAGGTCGTCCTTACAGGACTTAATTTTTCATATAATTTATTTACACTGCACCCCTGTGCAGTGTTACAAATAGATTGTCCCTATGGGACAAAAAATAATTCCATAGGAATTTCCTATTTGTAGCCCTGAACGGAAGTTCAGGGATTAAGTTAAGCAATATGTAATAAGTCCCATAGGGATGACCTATTCTGAATTATTTTTCCTGAAATATTCAATTTTCAGTAAGTCCTAATTAATTCAGTCCATCCAATAGGAATAATAGGTCTAATAGAAAAAACTTACTAAAAATTTTCAGTAAGTTTTTTTCTATTGTTACTTTCCTTTGCATCAAGACAAATAAAAATAAATAAGATAATGTATAATAACAGTAGTTTTATAGTTCCATACTAATGAAATGCAGAACAAACTTATAACAATAATTAGCAATTTTTTTTCGGACAACAATGATATTTTTTTTAACATAATAAATATTAGCAATGATAAAAGATTTAGTTTTAAAAAACAGAAGTTACAGAAGGTTTTATCAGGAAACAGACATAAAACCTGAGACATTAAGAGAGTTTGTTGATATTGCACGGCTTTCTGCATCAGGAGGCAATGTGCAACCATTAAAATATATTCTTTCTTATACCCGTCAAAAAAATGATTTGATTTTTCCTTGTCTTGCCTGGGCTGGCTATCTTGCTGACTGGCAAGGACCTTGTGAGGGAGAAAGACCATCAGCTTATATCATCATACTTGGCGATACAAAAATAAGCCGTTCATTTGGATGTGATTATGGAATAGCTGCACAAAATATCCTTCTCAGTGCAACAGAAAAAGGTCTTGGTGGTTGTATGCTCGCCTCAATACAAAAAGACAAACTTCGTAAAGCTCTGAAAATATCATCTCAATATGAAATACTTCTTGTCCTGGCTCTTGGCAAACCAAAAGAGACAGTTGTAATTGATACAGTAAAAAATAATGATATTAAATACTGGCGGGATAAAAAACAAATACACCACGTGCCAAAACGAGCTCTTGATAATATTATTATTGATATTTTAGGGCTTGTGAAAAAATAAAGTATACAGAATTGACGATGTTATTTTGTTCTTTTTCAAGGCACAAAATTTGCGAATAGCATAGCTATTTAAGAATTTTGTAACGAAGAAAAAGGGCAAAATAACGAGTCAAAATGAATAGGTTATTTTTTGACAAACCCTAAGGGTTATATATCAAATGAATTAAAGACGCTAGATTGTAAAAATGTTTTTTTTAATTATACTAAACCTCTTTTAGATTTTATAATTTTAAATCTAAAAGTTTAGGTTTAGATATGCCGATTGACTTTTAGTTTAAAATTATAAACATAGTGCAATAATTTTAAATACTAAAAGCGTATCGGTATAATTTAGAATGTTTATTTTTGTAAAATGAAAAAAGAAAATGCAATAAAATTATTTAATGACAAAAAAGTCCGTGTTCACTGGGATGACGAGCATGAAAAATGGTATTTCTCAATTGTAGATGTAATTGGTATTTTAACAGAGAGTGATAATCCAAGAAAATACTGGAGTGTTCTAAAAACCCGACTAAAAAAGGAAAGAAGTGAACTGGCTACAAATTGTAGCCGTTTGAAATTATTAGCAAGCGATGGTAAAATGCGATTGACAGATGTGGCTGATACAGAGCAGTTATTACGGCTAATTCAATCCATTCCATCTCCAAAAGCAGAGCCATTTAAAATGTGGTTAGCTAAGGTTGGATACCAACGAATAGAAGAAACAGAAAACCCTGAATTATCCTTTGAAAGAGCAATGGAAACTTATCTTAAAAAAGGATATTCCAAAAACTGGATAAACTAACGGTTAAAAAGTATTGAAGTTAGAAAGGATTTAACCGATGAATGGGAACAACGCGGAGTAAAAAAGGGCTTGGAATATGCAATACTGACTAATGAAATAACAGAGGCATGGACAGGATATACAACAAAAAATTATAAAAAACTGAAAGGTCTGAAAAAAGAAAACCTTAGAGATAACATGACAAATCTTGAATTGGTTTTAAATATGCTTGCAGAAGCAACAACAACAGAAATATCCAAAGAAAAAAAACCAAAAACATTTATTGAAAACAAAAAAATAGCAAACCAGGGAGGAACAATTGCAGGTAACACCAGAAAAGAAATAGAAAAAAAGACAGGCAAAAAAGTTATATCCCCCAAAAATGCAAACCAATTGCAAGGCAATCCTTTAAAACAAATACATGGGAATTCGCAGAAAAAATAAATAATAATCTGCCTTTGGCAGATATGTTGGTTGTATAAACAGATTAAGCAATAATATAAATATAAATATAAATATGGAATCAATTATAACTGTTAGCTCATTACTTTTAACCTTAGTAGGAGTTTACACATTTTTTGGGATTGAAAAATTAAAATTACTTCTAATTGGGCAAGGTGAATCGGTAGTTAGTAAAATAGAATTCTTTATAGCAGAAAAACGAAATAAAAAGAAAAGAGAAATTAGTGATAATGATTATCTTGAATGTGGTTATCTTGATAAGAAAGATTATTTACGAATGAAGAATGCAATTTCCCGTAAAAATATCTATGGTGTTGAGGAATCATTAATACATGCTGCTATTAATGAACTCAAGCAGCCTATTAGATCAAAATATGGGTATTATAAAAATGTTTTGCCAAAATTTATTTCATCTAAAAAATCAATGGTTATATTAAAAATAATGGCATACATATGTATTCTGATTTTGTTTGGTGTAATAGCGTTATCTATTATTAGTGAGATTCCGAAAATTTTATTCGAAATCTCAAGTTTAAAAATATTGATTCTGATTATGCTCGCAATTTCAATTATATTTACTATTGTTATCCTGACAATTGCTTTGTTCAAAAAGGTTGGATTTGAAAAATTTAAAAAAAAATCGTGCAAAGAATTACGACAAAAAAATCCAAAGATAGATAAACTCTATAACTGCTGGCTAACAGCAAAGCTATATGCAATACGGAGAAAAGTGCTAAATTTGAAACTATGTACACCAAATTAACATACTGTGGTCTGATACGTGATTATCTTAAAACCTGCTATTGCTCATACACCACCCAATCCTACCCTATATAAAAGAAAAAAATCCATTTGCAATAAAAAATATTATCTTTGCTTAAAAAAAACAAATTTTAATAATGGCTTTTTTAAACAACTTAATCCCGTTGGATAATTATCATAGGGGATTAATTACAAATTTTTCAGTTGAAAACTTAAAACAGTTTTTCAGACAAAAGATAAGCACTTTCAAACCTGCTCAGGAAGATTACGGATATTTATTTGAAGACAATAAAGATATAACCGTTCATTATAAAGATATTATAAAAATTGGTGAAGCCGACTTATTAAAGTCAGATGATTTACTCGTTATTACTGCAAAAACACTTGCACCGCTTACAAACAGAACAGGAAAAAAAAGACAATTTAATATAGCAAAAAAAATACTAAAACAAGAAAACAAAGACGCTGCATTTTTTATCTTTTATGATGCTCACAACAATTTTCGTTTTAGTTTTATCCGGGCTAACTTTTTTGGAGCAAAAAGAGATTTCACTGACTTTAAGCGATATACATACTTTGTTTCGCCCGAACAAACCAATAAAACATTTATCACACAAATTTCCAAATGTGATTTTTCCGATTTAGACAGCATTCTTAATGCCTTTAGTGTTGAACCGCTTACAAAACAATTTTATGAAAAACTACAACACTGGTATTTCTGGGCAATAAATAATGTCCAATTTCCCGATGATGCAGAAAAAGAACCAAACGGACGCGAAATAGCGATTATCCGACTCATAACTAGATTGATATTTATTTGGTTTATGAAAGTTCGTAATCTGATACCTAATGATTTGTTTGATGAAGAAAAAATCAATAAAATTTTAAAAAATTTTTTACCTGAAAAATCAACTTATTATAAGGCAATATTGCAAAATTTGTTTTTTGCTACATTAAACACAAAACAAGATGAAAGAAAATTCCGTAGCCAAATAAGAGTGGCTAAAGGTTACAACCCGGATTTTGGAGATCACAATGTATTTCGTTATCACGACTTATTTGCCGATAGCGAATCTCTTAACACTTTGTTTAGCAAAATACCATTTTTAAACGGTGGCTTATTTGAGTGTCTGGATTATAAAACAAAAGAAAAAGAGGACAGAAAATATATTGATGGTTTTACCGCTACAAAAGGACAACAACCTGTAATTCCAAATTTTTTGTTTTTTTGCGAACCAAAAAAAGTTGATATTAGTAATTTTTTTGGCACATCCAATAAAACTTACGAAGTTCAAGGTTTAATTAATCTGCTTAACAGCTACAATTTTACCATTGACGAAAACGAACCCGACGATATAGAAGTGGCTCTTGACCCTGAACTGCTTGGAAGTGTTTTTGAAAATTTGCTTGCAAGTTATAATCCTGAAACAGCCACAACAGCCCGAAAAGCAACAGGAAGTTTTTATACTCCACGCGAAATTGTCAATTATATGACAAATGAAAGTTTGAAACAATATTTTAAAACCCATCTTACAGATGATGATATTCCAGATTTGGATGATAAATTGAATTCGCTTATCTCTTCTAACAGTTCAGATAATCCGTTTAACAAAGAAACTACACAAAAAATCATCTATCTTATTAATGATTTAAGAGTTGTTGACCCCGCTGTTGGTTCAGGAGCTTTTCCAATGGCGATGCTCAATAAACTTGTTTTTATTCTCAGAAAACTTGACCCTGAAAACATTTTCTGGCAAGAATCACAAATAAACGGAATTGAAAAATCTATTAGTGATCCTGTTTTAAAACGAAAACTTATTGAACAAATTAACAGACAGTTTAAAGAAAAAAATGCGGACTACGGGCGAAAACTTTACCTTATTGAAAAATGTATTTACGGTGTTGATATTCAGCAAATTGCAGTTGAAATTGCCAAACTCCGTTTCTTTATCTCTTTGCTTGTTGATGAAAAAATTGACTTTGATAAACCTGAAAAAAATTATGGAATTGAAGCTTTGCCAAACCTTGATTTTAAACTTATGCAGGGCAATACCTTAATTTCGTCTTTTGCAGGAATTGATTTTAATACTTTTGTTAAACAAACTGAAAATCTTTTGTTTGATGCTAATGAGCCATATCAACAGCTTATTAAAGATTTTAAAGATATAAAAAACCAATACCAAAACGAATCTGATAAAGAGAATAAAAAACAACTGCGAAGTAAGATTGAAAAAAGTATTCTAAATATTTTTGAATATAAAATTAATCAGCATTTGCCTCAATTAAAAAGTATTGAACAAAAATATGCTGTTTTACCCAACAAACAGCAGCGTGAAAAAGCAATTTCCGAAGAAAAACAAAAATTTGCAAAAAAACTCGGATTTGATATTGAACAAACAAAAAAAGATTTAATCGCATACACACAAGGCAGAAAATCTAAAGATTTCTTTTTATGGGATGTTTATTTTGCAGAAGTGTTTTCACAAAAAAACGGTTTTGATATTATAATTGGTAATCCGCCATATATTGACTCAGAAACTATGGTTAATACAGGTAGAACGGATTTAAGAAACCATATAAGGGATAATTATAACTTAACAAAAGGTAATTGGGATATATATATTGCATTTTTTGAAATTGGATTCAATTTAATAAAAGAAAATGGAGTTTTGTCATTTATAACACCAGATAAATGGTTAGCGAAACCTTTTGGACAAAAATTAAGAGAATATTCTTTAAAATATTTAAGTATTTTATTGAAATCTGGTAGGAATGTCTTTAAAACCGTTGGTGTTGATTCAATAGTAACAGTTTTTGTTAAAACAGAATTTTCAAATTCGTTTAGATATTTTGACTACATAGATGAAAACTTTATTGAAATAAAAACTATTGATAAAAATATTTTCTTACCTCCTTTTCAATTAGATATAGTTTTTTCAAATAATATAGAACTCATTTTAAAAATTACAGAAAAGTATACAACTACTCTTGAATCTTTTAATGCTGTTTGTGAAAATGCTTGCGCTACATCAGATGCATATAAGTTAAAAGAAATATTATTTGATTTGGGAGATAATAAATTTAATAGTGAACATCATTTTAAAGTTATTAATACTGGAACAATCGATAAGTTCACTACTAGATGGGGAATAAAAGATATGACATATTTAGGGGATAAATATTTATACCCTATTGTTAATAAATCAGATTTTTTTAATCTTTTTAAAAATACATATAGTATAAAATCAAAAAAACAAAAACTAATAATAAAAGGTCTGACATTACTTGATGCTTCGATAGACAAAGAAGGTACTTATATTCCTGGTAAAACTACCTTAATAATTACAAACGATGATATATATTTATTATGTTTTTTAAGTATAATAATTAACTCAAAATTTGCACTCTTTTATATTAAAGAAAGATATTCTGCTTCAAGTTATAATACCGGCATTAATTTTACTAAGGATATGATTAATAACTTACCCATCCCCAAAATCTCAAAAGACCAGCAAAAGCCATTTGAACAATTAGCAGATACAATCATATCAAAAAAACAATCAGGAGAAGACACCACCGTCCAAGAGCAACAAATAGACCTTATGGTTTACAAACTTTACGAATTAACTTATGAAGAAGTAAAAATTATAGAGCCTGAGTTTGAGATGAGTAGGGAAGAATATGAAAAAGTTTTGAACTATGATTTTAATATGATTAAATGAATACTATGATTAAAAAGGAATATCCAGAATCGGAATTAACAGGCAAAATAATAGGATGTGCGATGGAAGTGCATAAATATCTTGGTAATGGTTTTCAGGAAGTTATTTACCAAAGAGCATTATCAATTGAGTTAAATATGAACAATCTTGAACACGAAAGAGAAAAGGAAATGCCACTTAAATATAAAGGATATGATATTGGCACACGAAGAGTAGATTTTTTTGTTGGAAATAAAATTATGGTAGAAATTAAGGCAGTAAAACAATTGGAAGACGTGCATCTTGCCCAGGCAATTAATTACTTGGAAGCTTACGGAATGGATATTGGTTTATTAATAAATTTTGGTAATACAAGTTTGCAGTTTAAAAGAGTAATGAAACCTAAAAGAAAAAATCAAAGTCTATCAAAAAATCAATAAAAATCATAGTTCAAGACAATTGAATAAAATTATGAATAAAGAGCATTTAAAACAAATAATATCACAAGGCGAAGGACTTGAAACAGAGTTTAAAGAATCTAAAAACTCGTTAAATAAAGATGTTTTTGAAACTGTTTGTGCTTTTCTTAATCGTAATGGCGGTCATCTTATACTTGGCGTAAAAGATAATGGACAAATAGCAGGGATAGACGAAAATAAAATTGATAAAATAATTAATGATTTTAATACTCTTGCCAATAATCCACAAAAATTAAATCCGCCTTTTTATTTCTATCCCGAGTTAATTGAAATTGAACACAAAAAACTAATTTATATTTATATACCTGTAAGTTCACAGGTTCACAAAACAAGCGGAAAAATATTTGTTCGTAACAGCGACGGAGATTTTGATATTACCAATAATCAGAACCTCGTAAGTAACTTACACATTCGTAAGCAAACCACTTATTCGGAAAATAAAATTTTTCCTTTTGCCTCTATATCCGATTTGCGAAGCGATTTAATTGATAAAGCAAGACTTTTAGCAAAACACGAAACTGGTGTTAATCATCCGTGGGTGGCTATGACCAACGAAAAATTATTACAAAGTTTGAGGCTTTATCAGAAAGATTTCACAACTGGTAAAGAAGGTTTTACTCTTGCAGCAATATTGTTATTTGGCAAAGATGAGACCATAATCAGTATATTACCACATCACCGAACAGATGCTATTTTAAGAAAGAAAAATCTTGACAGATATGATGACCGTGACGATATAAGAACCAATTTAATAGATAGTTATCATCGTTTAATGGCATTCGTAGAGAAACATATACCAGACCCTTTCTATTTGGAAAATGATATTAGAATTAGTGTCAGAAATAAAATGTTTCGTGAAGCTGTAACCAATATTTTAATTCATCGTGAATATATTAATCCTTTTCCTGCAAAAATGATAATTGAAAACAACAGGGTTTTATTTGAAAATGCCAACAGAACTCATGGCTATGGAAAAATTGACCCGAAGAATTTTTCACCTTTCCCTAAAAACCCAATTATAGCACGAGTTTTTAAAGAAATAGGTTATGCTGATGAATTAGGTTCAGGAGTACGTAATTTGAATAAATACTATAAGTTATTTTCAAATAAACAACCGGAATTGATTGAAGAAGATATTTTTAAAATAATCATACATACCGACCAAGCAACTGACCAAGTTACCCCGCAAGCTACCCCGCAAGTTACCCCGCAAGCTACCCCGCAAGTTAAAGACCTGGATAAGAGGACAATACAAATAATTCAATTCTGTAAAACACCAAAAACAAGAGAAGAAATTCAAAATTTTATTGGAATTAAAGACAGGGAATATTTCAGAAAAGAAATACTTAAACCAATGATTGAAAAAGGTTTATTGTTATTAACAATTCCTGACAAACCCAATAGCCCTAAACAAAAATATTACACCGTTAAAACTGAAAAAAAATGAACAACTTTATAACTAATTCCAAAGAAACAATATCATTAAAGGAACGTTTACAAAAATTGATAAGTGTAAGCAACGAACTAAAATTTTTAGTGGGTTTCTTTTACTTTTCCGGTTGGCATGAAATTTATAAAAACTTGCAAGAAAACAATAATCTTGTTTTAAAAATATTGGTTGGTTTACAAGTTGATAAATATTTGTCCGGTATTATAGAAGTAGAAAATAAAGACCACAGTTTAAGCAATGAAGAACATTGGACGCAATATATAAAATCTCTTGGCTATGCTATTAACAATGCAGAAATGGATAATGAAGAGTTTTATAATCAGATAGAATTTTTTATCAAACTTATAGAAGACAAGCGATTGATAATAAAAAAAACACTTAATCCTAACCATGCAAAAATTTATATTTTTAGATTAGACGATAAGTTTAAAGACATATTCAACACACCAGGGCAGTTTATTACCGGTAGTAGCAATTTAACCAAAGCCGGTTTGCACAGTCAGGAAGAATTTAATGTTGAAATAAGAGATTATGGTTTTAACACAGCAAAAAATTATTTTGACCAACTTTGGGAGACAGCTATTCCCATAACAGAAGCACCAAATGGCAGACAAATAATAGTTGACTTTTTGAAAAACAAAACACAGACATCTTTAATAATACCTTACCAGGCTTATGCTTATATTTTAAAGACATATATTGATTTACAGGAAACTGATAAAGACAATCCTTGTTTAGACCGTATTCTTGAAGAAAATGGATTTGAAAAATATACTTATCAAAAAGATGCAGTCAATCAGGCATTAAACATTATTAAGACCTACAACGGTGTTATTATTGCCGATGTGGTTGGCCTTGGTAAATCAGTTATTGCCTCATTAATTGCCAGGCAACTCAACAAGAGAGGACTTATACTTTGCCCTCCGGGACTTATCGGTAATCAGGAAGAAAATACAGGCTGGTGGGAATATCTAAACAAATTTAAACTTTACAATTGGGATATTAAAAGCACAGGAAATATTGAAGCTGTCGCAGAATTCATAAGAAAAAGAAATTCAGGATATGAAGTAGTTATTATTGATGAAGCACACAGATTTCGTAATCAGGATACTTCGGCTTATGAAGCATTGACAGACATTTGCAGAGGAAAGCAGGTGATTTTGTTAACGGCAACACCTTTTAACAATTCGCCTGCTGATATATTTTCACTCTTGAAATTATTTATTGTTCCAGGACAATCAGGCATTACCATTGAACCTGATTTGGAAGGCAGATTTAATTCATATAATTACAGGTTTAGAAACCTGTCTTTTATTCTAAGAAATTATAATTCTAAAAATCAGGAAAAAAAATTAAAAGCCGAAAAGTTATATGCCAAAATGTTTGGTCTGAAACCGCCTGTTGATATTTCTATTGTAAAAGACAATGCTCAATTAATGGCAAACGATATAAAAAATGTTATCACACCTGTTATTATCAGACGAAACCGTCTGGATTTAAAAAACGATTTTGAATATAAAAAAGAAATAAATACCCTTTCAGAAGTTAAAGACCCGATAGAATTATTTTATGAATTATCAAAAAACCAATCAGAATTTTACGACAGGATAATTGAAAATTATTTTAGTGAAGACGGATTATTTAAAGGTGCTATTTACAGACCTTTTGAATATGAGACCAAACCAAAAAAGAAAAAAAACGAAGACGATAACAGAACATTCCAGCAACAGCGCAACTTATTCGATTTTATGCGACGACTATTGGTAAAACGATTTGAAAGTTCTTTTGGTGCTTTTGATAAAAGTATTGAACGATTTTTACGAACTCATAATATGGTTAAATCATTTATTAAAAGTTCGGGTAAATATATTTTAGACCGTAAAGTTATTGACTCAATTTACAACGAAGAAGACAGAGCTGATGATTTTACATTAGAAGCTATTGAAAAAGCATTAGAAGAATTTAAAAAAAATGCTGTAAATAAAACATCTCCAAAGCATACAAAAATTTACGAAATAGATAATTTTGAATTTAAGGATAAATTTTTATATGATATAGATAATGATATTGCTTTATTTGAAAAAATACAAAAAGAAATTAAAGAACTGAATTTAGTAAATGACGACCCAAAAAGAAGAACTGTTTTGGCAAATGTAAAAAATGTTTTGAACAGGGAAAAAAATCCAAAACGAAAAATCATTTTATTTACCGAATATACCGATACTGTTCGCCATTTAAAAGATTTTTTTAAAAATGAATTATCAGACAGAGTTTTGTTTTGTGATGGCAACATCTCAAAAAAAATTGCTACTCAATTAGATGCCAATTTTAATGCAAGATACAAAGAACAAAAAGACGATTATGATGTTTTAATAACAAGTGATAAACTTTCGGAAGGTATTAACCTAAACAGGGCGGGTTTGGTTATCAATTATGATATTCCATGGAACCCTACGAGAGTAATTCAACGTGTGGGTCGTATAAATCGTATTGGAACAAAAGTTTTTGAAGAACTTTATATTAACAACATTTTCCCTACCGAACAAGGCGCAAGTCAGATAAAAATCAGAGAAATTGCCTCACAAAAAATGTTTTTAATTCATAATGCCCTTGGCGAAGATGCTAAAATATTCAGCCCTAACGAAGTGCCAACACCAAGCGGCCTTTTTAAAAAAATAAATGTAAATCCCGATAAAGACGATGAATTAAACATTACAACTATTGTAAGAAATGAATTTAATAGGATAAAAAAAGAACATCCTGAAGTAATTGAAAGAATAAAAGAATTGCCAAACCGAACAAAAACAGCCAAAGCATTCAGAGAAAATAATACAGTTGTTTTAAGAAAAAAAGGAATGGCTTTATTCTCTTTAATTGCAAATCATGAAAATGATAAAATTAAAATTTTAGAAAAAACATTTCAGGAATTGTTTGATTTGGTAAAATGTTCTTACGATGAAAAACGTCTTGATTTATCAAAGCAATTCTGGAAAGATTATGAAAAAATTAAAAAATATAAACCACAATACAAATCAGGAAGTTCAGATATTGCATTAGAAAAAAAAACATTTATTAGTTTAAAAAAATTATTGAACCAAAAGAAAGATGAATTAAATCAAACGCTTATATCTTTTATTGATACATTATTAAAAGACATAAAACGCTACAAAACATTACCTAAATATACATTAAGAAAACTCGTTTTATCTGAAAAAAGTAAAACCTCTTACAATGACTTGATAAAAAATATTGAAAATTTAAGACGAAAAATCGGTAGTGATTATTTGGAAATAATTTTAAAAAGAACATCAAATATTGATGATGAAATAATTATTGCAGTTGAAAATAAAAAAAAAGAATAATAGCGATATTATAAAACAAAACAGATATTTTGACAGATTCTTATTAACCCACCCTTAAGTCATGAGCTAATGAAATCAACTAATATAAAATAACCGTTCAGTCAGTCGCCTGACATGTTTAACGGTTTACCGACGACTTTATGAACAAACTCTAAACATAGTGAATGTGTTCAGAATAATCAAAACAGGCATTTTAAACTAACTTCATATTTTTTTCAAAATCTCTCAACATCAGAAAAGAAAAAATTGGTCTCTGTCTCGGCATTTTCATCGCTGTCAGAGCCATGAACAGCATTTGCCTGAATAGACGTGCCATATAAACTTCTTATGGTGTTTGCCAGTGCTTTTGCCGGATTTGTCGCTCCTATAAGTTCTCTGTAATCTTTAACAGCATTTTCTTTTTCTAAAATTGCTACTATTACAGGTCCGGAAGAGATAAAAAGCACAAGGTCTTCAAAAAAAGGTCTGCTTTTATGAACTGCATAAAATTCTTTTGCCTTATCTATTGTCAAACGAGTGAGCTTCATAGCTGAAATACGAAATCCCGCCTCATTTATTTTTGTTATTATAGCACCTGTATAGCCATTTTTTATGGCTACGGGCTTAATAATTGCAAGTGTCTTGTTGTTTTTCATAAAACATCTGTTTTAAAAGAATTCACAAAAATAATAATTTATTGTTTTTACCAAAAAATGATTTTTATTTTATAAACTTGCAGATTTAAAAAAAAAATGTTGTAGTTTGAATATAATATTATATATTTGTATAATTTTAAATTATCTTTTGGAAATAATCTGTCAACTGATGGATAAAAGATGACAATAATAATCTGAAAATTAATAAAATGGAACTAACATTTAATAACATATTAGAATTAATTAATAATTTATCTTTAACTGAAAAAGAAGAAGTAAAGTTTATTATTGAACGAAATATTGTTGAGGAAAAAAGAAATTGTATTTATAAAAATTATATTACAGCAAAAAAAGAATTTAAGAAAAATAAACTAATTTTTTCAAAAGATATTAACAAACTAAAAGGTCTAATATAAAAATAAATAATGGAAATTGCTTTTAGTTCTTCATTTAAAAAGAAGTTAAAGAAAAAAATAAAAGGAGATAAAGCATTAGAAAATAAATTTTGGCAGTATGTCAAGATTTTTATTAAAAATCCTTTTAACCGCAAATTAAGAACACATAAACTTTCCGGAAAACTTATCGGTTTATGGAGTTTTAGTATTGAGTTTGATTTAAGAATTATTTTCTTTTTTGAAGAAAATCAAACCAAAGCAATTTTTATAGACATTGGCAAACATGATCAGGTTTATTGATATTTCTTTTCTCTTTATGCATAGTTCTCTGACTAATGCCTGTATTGAAAGATTCATATTGAAAACCAACTTTTATATTTGAATTCTTTCTAAAAATGATTTTTATTTTATAAACTTGCAGATTTTTTAATTAAACCAATTTTAATTTGACTTCACAAGATTATCATATAATAAAAAATTTACTTGATTCCCCCCAAAATATTGCCATAATATCACATGTTAATCCCGATGGTGATTCAGTAGGAACATCACTGGCTTTATATAATCTTTTAATACAGGAAAATCATAATGTAAATGTTGTAATACCTAACAGACATCCTGAATTTTTGTTTTTTATGCAGGGCAATGACAAAATAGTTATATATACCGAACAACCTGCTCAAAGTGTGTCTGTGTTGGAAAATGCTGATATTATCTTTTGTGTTGATTTTAATGCTCCTAAACGTGTTAAGGAACTTTCAGAACCTTTAAAAAAGTCCAAAGCAACAAAAATATTAATAGACCATCATATTGAAAGTAAAAAATTTTGCGATTTTGTTATCACTGATACAAATGTATCCTCTGCTGCAGAATTAGCATATAGTTTTATTATTAATCTTAACAAAAAGTATCTTATTAATAAAGCAATAGCAGAATGCTTATACGTAGGCATTATGACTGATACAGGGTCTTTTAGTTATTCTCTTTATAATGAAAAAACATTCCTTATAGCTGCTGAACTTATCAAATATGGTATAGATGGTTGTCTTATCCATAATCTTGTTTATGATAATAACTCAGAAAACAGAGTTAAATTACTTGGATTTTCTTTATGTGAGAGAATGAAAGTTATACCTGAATATTCTACAGCATATATAGTTTTGTCAAAAAATGACTTAAGAAAGTTTAATCATCAAATAGGAGACACAGAAGGACTCGTAAATTATCCTCTGTCAATAAAAAATATTGTAATATCTGCTCTGTTTACTGAAAATAATAAAAAAATAAGAATTTCATTTCGTTCAAAAGGAGATATTTCTGTAAATGATATCGCCAAACACTTTGACGGTGGAGGACATAAAAATGCAGCAGGAGGAACATCTTGGCTCACAATGGAAGAAACAATATCAAAATTTAAGAAAATTTTATCTGATTATTTTGCCAAATGAGAACTGATAATTGCTGATTGATAATTGCTGATTGCCGACTGCCGACCGATGATTGATAATTGATAATTGTTGATTGCTGACTGCTGACTGCCGACTGCCGACTGATGATTGCTGATTGATAATTGCTGATTGCCGACTGCCGACCGATGATTGATAATTGATAATTGTTGATTGCTGACTGCTGACTGCTGACTGCTGACTGCCGACTGCCGACTGATGATTGCTGATTGATAATTACTGATTGCTAATTGTTGATTGGGGATTACTAAACATATAAAAATGTAATAGTAAATTGTTAATCCGCCTAAGACAAATATACAAACAATAAAATTTTACTTATGCTAAAAAAAACAAATAAATACATTTTGATTGCTTTAGTATTGGCTTTATTATCTTGTAATAATAGCAATGACAAGAACAACCAAAATAAAAAATTAAACTTTAAAAAATATAAAAAACATCTGTTAGAAGCAAATAAACATCTTGTTAAGACAGAAAGCCAGGAGATTGAAGATTATATTAAGCGATATAACTGGGATATGAAACAAACAAAAACAGGATTAAGATATATGATATATAAACACGGAAAAGGTGTTAAAGCTGAAGAAGGGAAAACAGCAAAAATAAATTATACAGTTGAACTTATAAATGGTGCTTTATGCTATAGCTCTGAAAAAGATGGTCCAAAAGAATTTGTTATTGGCAAAAGAAATGTAGAAGCAGGACTTGAACAGGGAGTATCATTAATGAGAGTTGGCGACAGAGCAAAACTTATCATACCTTCTTATCTGGCTTTTGGACTAATCGGAGACCAAAATAGAATACCAAAAAAAGCTACATTAATTTATGATATAAATTTGCTTGAAATAAAAAAAATAAATTAAAATTTGTTTGAAATATAAAATAAATAAATAAATTTGCAATTCATTAATAAACTAATAAATAATAAATTTAAAAAAAACAAAAAACATGAAGAAAAACATCTTAAAAACTTTTTTGGCTATGATTGTAATTTTTACTACTATTGTAGCATGTAGTTCAAAATATCCCGGATTTAAAAAAACCGAATCAGGATTGTATTACAAATTTTATGTGAGCAATAAGGACTCTGTCAAAGCATCAACAGGAGATATACTTAGTATGGATTTAATTTACCGTACTGAAGATTCTGTTTTGTTTGACAATCAAAAATTCGGTAATCCTGTCAGGATACAACTCAAAGAACCTGATTTTAAAGGCGACTTTCTTGAGGGTTTGGCAATGATGTCTGTTGGCGATAGCGCTACTTTTATTGTAAGTGCTGACTCTTTTTTCTTAAAAACAGCACATATGAAAGCATTGCCTGAATTTATAGATAGTGGAAGTGTGCTATATTTTGATGTAAAATTAAATAAAATAACAACAAAAGAAGAATTTGAAATGGAAAAAAAATTAGAAATGGAAAAACAACAAGCAATGATGGAAAAAAATAAAACCGAAGAACCTATGAAATTAGAAAAATATATAGCAGATAATAAAATAACTGTTAAACCTACTGAAAGTGGTTTATATTATATTGAAATTAAAAAAGGTACCGGCACTAAAGCCGAGTCAGGCAAAAAAGTTAAAGTTCATTATACGGGAACATTATTAGATGGAACAAAATTTGACTCATCTTTAGATAGAGGTCAACCTTTTGAATTTCAATTAGGGGCAGGACAAGTTATAAAAGGTTGGGATGAAGGTATTGCTATGATGAAAATAGGAGGAAAGACAAAACTTATTATACCTTCGGACCTTGCCTATGGCACAGGACGCGGTCCTATCCCTCCTTATGCTACTCTGATATTTGATGTAGAACTCCTTGGTGTAGAATAATTGGTTCTTGTAATTATTAATCTATATTTAAGGGGACTTCTATTAATTCATTTCTTTCAAGAAACAAATATAATGAATA